>JAYRVV010000001.1:0-2197 GCA_041918415.1 Bdellovibrionota bacterium
CAAGTTTAGCCCTTTCTAAAGCAAAAGCTTCCGGGTTGTTTGAAACCACCAACACAACAAAAATCCCATTTGATTTTAATAACTCTGAATCAATGAGCGCCTGCAAATTACTTCCAAAGCCCGAAACAAAAACACACACACGCATTGTTGAATCAATCAAAACAATAAATCTCTGATGTAAATTTTAATGGGTTCATACATCAAACCACTGACGAGCAATGTCGTCGTCAACAAAACCAAAACAACGCGCTCAGCCCTCGATACGTTTAAATCCAAAGTTGTATTCAATGACTCTTTTAAAACCAAATGCACGATCAATCGCAAATAATAGCCCAATGAAATCAAAGTAAAAAACAAAGTTATGAAAACCAAAACAAAATGGTTGTGCGCCGCCAAGTGGTAAAACACACCCAATTTTCCAAAAAAACCAATCAAGGGCGGAAGTCCGGCCATTGAAAACAAAGCCATCGCAAACATCATGGCATAGGCAGGGTCCACTTTAAACAATCCATCCAAGTCATCCACCAACATTGATTTTGAATGTCTACGCTCATAAATTTCAATGAGACAAAACACCAAAACCGAAGCCAAAGCATATGCAAAAATATAAAAAATCATGGTTTTCAATCCCACAAGCCAAGCACCATCAAAACCAACAAGCATCACCATTAAAAAAAGACCAACGTGAAAAATCGTCGAGTAGGCCAGCATGCGTCTGACTTCATTTTGCCTAAGCGCTCCATACACACCTAAAAATTGGCTAAGCAAGGCCACAGCCAGAACCACGTGCTCAATCGAAGGCATTAGAATATATGTGCTTTGAATCAAACGAAACAACACATGGGCCACCGATAATTTAACCAAACCGGACATCAAAGCCACCAATGAAGCCGGTGCCTGGGCGTACACATCCAAAACCCAAAAATAAAATGGGAAGGCGCCCAACTTAAACAGCAGCGAAGATACGATCAACATAAAACCCAGCTTGGTCAACCAGACAGAGCCAAGCAAGTGATTCACTTTGCATGGCAATTGAGAAATCAGCATGGTATGGGTCCCTCCCCAAACGCAGGCCACCCCATAAATGAACATGGCCCCGGCCATGGCCCCCATCACCAAATACTTAAAAGACGCTTCAATGCTTCGCTTTTTGTTGATGCCAAAACCTGTCATCACATACAAAGGCACAGATAAAAGTTCCAAACCTACAAAAGTTAACAGCAAATGATCTGACACCACCATCGTGAATGCACCCAAAACGCTTAGCAACAACAATGCAAAAAAACCACTTGGAATGGTTAAAGCCATGGCCACACTGTTTGAAACAAACACAGCACTTAACGAACTCAATACAAAGATGAGCGCAATGATGTAAAAACGAAGTACATCAAAACGCATCCATGGAACATTCACATGCGCTTGAACATTGTAAACAAACGCAATCAATGAAGCCAACACGCTCAACACAAAAATCCAAGCAAAGGTGCATCTTGACTCTTCTTTTTTATTTACCAATGATACAAACACCATCAAAAAAACACCCGAGATGAGCGCAATGAATGGTCCAAATGACATCAAACTCATTGTGGACTCCTTGTTCTGGCACGATGATCATTCAACATTGAAACATTCGCTTCTCTAAATAAAAACCCGCTTGTCATCTTTACAGATTTTTCAATGGGCTTTAAAACTAAATTGGGAAACAATCCCAGAACAAACATGGAAACCACCAACATCAGCGCAACAAAAGACTCACCCAAGTTTAAATCGTTGATGTTTAAATTTTCATTTTTTGCCTGACCCAAAAATAATTTTTCAAACAATCGAAGCATGTACAGTGCACCCAACACCACACCCACAACAGCAAGCACAGCATACACACTCGAACCGTTCAACACAGTTGACTTAAACGTGCCCACCAAAATCAAAAACTCTCCCACAAAACCACTGGTCATGGGTAAGGCTATGGAAGCCAAGGTTGTTAACAAAAACATCAAAGCCAATCTTGGCGTTTTCCTAAACCAACCACCGTATTGATCAATGTCACGCGTGTGCATACGATCGTACATCAACCCCACCAGTAAAAACAAAGCACCAGAGGTTAAACCATGTGAGATCAGCAAAAATCCTGAACCCACCATGGCGGTTGTCGCCATGGAAAATACACCCAACACTGCATAGCCCATGTGGCTCACAG
>JAYRVV010000002.1:0-6618 GCA_041918415.1 Bdellovibrionota bacterium
CGAGGCTTTGAAACCAAATCGCCCGGAGGTGGACTTCTAGTCCATTGAGGACGATTTGGTTGAAGATAACGAAGCAGATGGTACTTTTTCAGGCTCGACTAAATTATGTTTTGTTCTTGATGATTCAAACAAACCCGTTTGATCGATGTGGCCAAGCCCGTTTCCTTAAGATGAACAATGGCTCCACACAGTTTGACATCTGACTTTGCAACTTCAAACTTTTTGCCCAGATTTAAAAATCTCCTCAATGAAGTTTGCACGTCCATTCCAATCACCGAAGCGTGAGGACCCGTCATGCCAATATCGGTGATGTACGCTGTGCCCTGAGGTAACAACTCTTCATCGGCCGTCTGAATGTGTGTGTGCGTACCAACCACACAAGAAACCAAACCATCCAAATACCAACCCATGGCCCTCTTTTCGCTTGTGGCCTCTGCATGAAAGTCTAGCACGATGAAAGGTGTGATTTCCCTGATTTTCAATATGAGATCTTTGATACCCTCAAATGGACTGGGATGCGACCCCATGTGAATTTTACCAATGGCATTAACCACGGCCACCTCAACATTGTTTCTTGCTTTGATGATGGTGTGACCCACGCCAGGCACCGTTGGTGGGTAATTGAATGGTTTTAATATACGTTGGCTGGATGACAAGGTCACATCAATTTCTTTATGATCACGCAAATGATTACCCGTCGTGATCACATCAACACCACAGGCCCAAAATTGATCGCAAATTTCTGGCGTGATGCCTTTTCCACCTGCCGCATTTTCTCCATTGGCGATGACCAAATCGAGTTCCTCTGACGCAATCAATTGAGGCACCCAATCCAACAAAGCCTTACGTCCGGGCTTTCCAAACACATCACCTATCGTTAAAATTTTCATGCAGCCTAATAACCCTTTTTTCGCTCACAATGCAATCAACTTTTTGGTCGTGATGTGACACTGGAACATTTTCAATGATTTGAGCCTCATACACCAACGCCACTGTTCTTTGATTATCATGAAGCATTGCTATCGTTTTGTCATAATAACCACCACCACGTCCCAAACGATGTCCACCTTCATCGACCGCAAGGGCCGGTATCAGCAAAACATCGAGCTTGAAAAGCTCGATGCTAAACTTTGAATCTGGTTCCAATATAGAAAAACGTCCAGGTTTCATGGATTGCATACTTTGAACCTCATAAAAAATTAGTTGATCATTTTGTACTTTTGGAAAATAAACATTCTTGCCAGTCGATTTTAGCGTCTCAAACAAAACATGGGTCGAAATCTCTAAATCGGTGCTGGCAAACAGTGCAATGTTGTTGGCTTTGGCAACTGGGATAAGACCTAGCACATGATTTGATAAACTTTGTGCGGCACTTTTTCTTTCATGCGCACCCATGCATTTTAATTTCTGTAAAATTTTTTCTCTGATTTTTCTTTTTTCCAGATTAGACAAGTTGATTCAACACTTGATCAACATCATGTATCAGTTCTTGAACCTGTTTGCTTAGCACATGTTGTGATGATTCCAATGATTTTTTTAGATTTAATAATTCACCGGCCATGTTCATGGCGGTCAAAACCGCAAGACGTTCATGTCCAACAGGACCCAATTTTTGACTTAATTCTTTCATTCGTGCTTCGACGTAGCTTGCAACTTCGTTGGTGAATTGCGGATCTTGCTTACTTTTGATGGCATAGGTTTGCCCCAAAATTTTAACGTCCATTGGAGGTATATAACCCATTGGATCAAGAAAGCAAGGATGCCACAAACTTCGAAGGATTGAACACTTCCAAATCTTGCGCCTTCTCACCCACGCCAATGAAAACGATGGGCACTTTCAATTCCAAAGCCATCGAAAGAACCGCACCGCCTTTTGAGGTGGAATCCAATTTGGTTAAAACCAAACCCGTAAGTTGCATGCATTGGTGAAACTCTTTGGCTTGCAAAAAGGCGTTCTGACCAACGCTTGCATCTAACACCAACCATTGGTGAATGTTTTGAAATGAGCCATTACTTAGTAAAACCTTTTTGATCTTCTTTAGTTCTTCCATCAAAGGTGCCTTGGTGTGCATGCGACCCGCTGTATCCAGTATCAACAACAATTGGTCTTGACTGGCCTTTTGAGCCGCTTCATAGGCAACGCTTGCAGGATCATCTCCAGGATTTTTAAAAACCACTTGCACGGCAAGTTTTTGACCCCAAAGCTTCAACTGATCAATCGCGCCTGCACGAAAGGTGTCAAGTGCTGCCAACAGCACTTTAAAACCTTGATTTTGAAAGTAAAATGCAAGCCTAGCCACCGTTGTTGTCTTACCCACACCGTTCACACCCAAGAGCAAAATGGCATCTTTGGATTCAATGGCTTTTGACTCAAGCTTGGCTTTTAAAATCATATCGATCAAACATTCCTTCATGCTTGCTTTTGCTTCTTCGATGTTATTAGGCTTGCTTTTTTGAACATGTGAAACCAAATGCTCAACCATCGCATATGAAAAATCCGCTTCAAACAAGCACTCTTCCAATTTCTGTACGTCCAGTGTGCTTGACTGAAACAAACTCAATAAACGATTTTGCCAATTTTTAAATGCCGAATTATTAAATAAGCCCATAAAAATTATTGTGTATCGCTCTTAAAATGAGCGGGGTCAATTTTATATTTTTCAATTTTCCTTAAAAGTGTTTTTTTAGGAATTTTGGTTTGTCTACTGGTCTGATTAATTTTTCCATCATTGCGCTTTAATGCAGCCATGATGTACTGCCTTTCAAACATTTCTTTTTGACTGATGAAATCATCCAACGCCATCGTATCAGAGTTTGGAAGCAACATGTTTGGTTTATCAAAAGGGTTAAACAATTTTTCCGGCAGAGATTTGGATGTAATAACATTGGATGATTCAAGTACAAAAGCATGCTCAATCACATTACGCAGTTCACGAATGTTTCCTGGCCAATGGTATTCTTTCAATACATTTAAAGTATCCTCATCAACGCCAGCAATTTTTTTTGGATGGATTTCGTTGAATTTATTGATGAAATAAGACACCAAACTTTCGACGTCTTCTTTTCTTTCTCTTAAAGGTGGTATGAAGACCGGCAACACGCTGAGGCGGTAAAAAAAATCTTCACGCATGGTTTGTTTTTTTAACATCAGCTCAAGGTCCTGATGGGTGGCTGCAATCAACCTTACATCAACATGTATTTCCTGATTGCTGCCAACAGGTGTGATCACTTGATCTTGAAGCACCCTTAAAAGTTTCACCTGCATACTTAACGATATGTCGCCCACTTCATCTAAAAACAGAGTCCCACCTTGAGCGTACTGAAACTTTCCGATCTTTTTTTGAATGGCCCCTGTGAACGAGCCTTTTTCGTGACCAAACAATTCACTTTCAATCAAAGTTTCCGTGATGGCTGAACAATTAATGGCCACAAATTTTTGATCTTTCCTCGAACTGCTAAGGTGAATCGCTTTGGCCAAAACTTCTTTGCCTGTGCCACTTTCTCCTCTGAGCAAAACCGGAGTGTTCACTTTGGCAATTTTTTCAATCAAATGATAAATGCGATTCATTTCATTGGATCGACTGGATAAGCCCAGCTCATTTTTCTGCATTTTTGGCGCCAAAATGCTAGCACCCGTGATGGTGTCGTGAGCGATTTTTACGTTGTTTAAAATTTTAAATGGATCGTCCAACACATAGGTCTTACTGAAAAGGTTGTAAGCACCACTTTGCAAGGCGAGCCTAGCGTCTGGTTCACTGGCTTTTTCGGTCATCAAAATCAATGTCGTGCGAATGTACAAACGATGAATGTGTTCAACCAATTCAACTGATTTTTCAAAAGATAAAATGTCGCCCAAAAAAACCACATCGATCATGTGGTTTTGTAGCGTGGGCAATAATTCGCTTTGATGGCTGACCTTAAAAACACGGTGTTTGAAAGAAAGCTTTTTTTCAAGCTGATCCAAAAACGCTCGATCTTGATCGACAATCAATATGCCAAACATGGATCGCAATATACTATATTGCGTCGCATAAATCACGAAGTTCGTTGTCTTTTTTTAAAACAATGCTATGGATTGCCTAATAGGGCATCACGGGGGTGAATCGTCGATGGCGAGCGAGGTGTCTGTGTGCAAAAACTAATCGAAATGATTGCAAAATCGCTTGTCGATCACCATGAAGATGTCTGCGTACAAATTCAAGAAGGCTCCAGCACGTCAATCATAAAACTAGAAGTTAATAAAAGCGACATTGGTAAGATCATTGGGAAAAAAGGGGCCAATGCAAACGCCATCAGAACCATATTGGATGCCTGCGGAGGCAAAGACAATAAAAGATATATATTTGAAATCATTGAATAATATTATTTATAACTCACTGGCTTATTTTAAATAATTTGGCATAAACATTGCTTACTTTTTAATGGTATGCACATTAGGCAAAATTTCACTCTCCTTACAATTGTGATGTTGGTGATTTCATCGTGTAAATTGCCCTCTCAAAACGTAGAGTTTGTTAATTTTCCAAAAGCTTCAAATGTTCCAACCAACGTCATTTTTGAAGTTTTGTATGAAGAGCAAACAGAGCCTTACAAATCAGAAATAAAAAGAAAAGATTTGTTTAAACTGAACAAGGTATGCCCCAATCAGGAACAAACCCAAACGGATCCAAATCAAGAGACAGACAAAGATCCAGATGAAGAAAAAAAAGATCAACCAAAAGAAAAACAAGATCAGGTACACAACGTTTCAGGGCTCATTTACCGCATCGGCCCCTACACGAAAGAAACCGAAGAGGGCAGCAAAGTATATCGAACTCACTTCTTTTACGCACCCGAAACGCTTGACACGTTTGATGCAATCGAATCTTGCCAATATGAACTGACATTTGGACCCATCAAAACAAAAAAAGGCTATGTTCAAAAAACACTCACGTTCACAACCGACAAAGATGGGCTCGATGACCAGCTTGATTCACAAACCGACAGCAATCTTAAAGTCATGTTTAGTCCCGAAAAACTCAACGGCACAACACAGGACGGATCCTACACTCTGCCTGCTTTGGACAGCGCAGTAGTGATCTCGTTTGACCGTCCCATCAGCCCAAAATTGGTTAAAAAATCAGTCCGTCTATGTAAGTCCGTTTTTAAATCAAACGAAAATGAAGTTCAATCTCAGGTGTCTCAAAACGAACTGTGTGGAAATAAAATGCAACTTTCAGGAAGCGACTCACAAGTTGCCGTGTATTTGGTTGAGGATTTGAAACCATCTAAGGATGGATTTATCACTCAGAAAAACAGAATTTATGCCATCAGACCCATGGTGACGGACAAAGATCGATTCGACATTAAGTTTCAATTTGAAATCGATGAAGAAGAAAAAATCACCATTGACCCTCATCTTCAAATCGAATTTTCTTCAAAACTTCCAAACCCAAACCCCAGTCAAGCACTAACCTTGACAAGCCAGTCTTACATGGAAAATTTTGGACCGTACGCCCACGCCATAGCCATCAGATGATGCACAGCTGCCTCAGTGGCCTAAAATAAGCTCAACAACATCGACCCTAGCCTCACTTAAACGCCTGTAAATGGCATACATTTTGCTATGATGATGTGTTATGATCGCCGTCATGAAAAAGTTTTTTTTCCTTATTGTCTTGACCGCCTTGTTGACCGTGACCGGTTTTGCTCAAGTGTCCGATGATGCGAAAGAGGAATCCAAAACCCAAGAAACTTCCGGCACACAAACAGGACAGAAAACCCAAGACACAGCAAAAGATGAACGACAAAAAAAAATTGACGGCATCATGGATATTTTTTCCAATTCAGAAAAAACATTTGGACAAAAATTATGGGGCTTGGCTTATAAAACTTTACTTGAACCTTTCCTTGAGGGCCTTGTAACTGGCGTCACAAACAGCGTTAGAATCAACCCGATGTTTGCATCAAAATCTAATGCTCTACAAAGTCAAAACCAACCCTATTGCGTTGCCCCAGGAAATCCTTCCTCCACCTCCGCCAGTCAAATTGATCAGAAGATTTTTGACCAAAAAAACCTAGGAGGCTATTCTGGCGAAAGATGGTGAATCGGTTTATTTATTTTTTTATCATGATGACTGCAATGGCTTGCAGCACCTCAAAAATTGAAACGCTCAACAACAAATTGGATCAGTTTCACACAGCCTTTCGTTGGAACAACTTAAGCCCGATGGTTCACATGTTTGACCATCAAAACAAAGAAAAACTCACAAACGCCTATTCAACAAGACTCAATCAAGAAAAAATTGTCGACTTTGGGATTTTAAACATCGGACTCAATGAGGAAAAGACACAAGCCAAGGTCATGGTTGAATACCAATACATCAACGAATCCACTCAATCACTTGAACATCGTCGTGAAGTTGAACTATGGACGTTAAATGACAAAAATTGGTTTTTAAAATCCTGTGACGTGATTAAAAAATAAATTTCAACCCCGTCACATCAATCAATCCTTAAAAGGGAATCAAAGAAAAATACAGTTTTTGGGCTTTAGAATAATTGCACCAGATTCGAGGCCGCAGCAAACGCGTCACCATAGCGCACTTAAGGGGTGCGTGAGGATGGCGAATGAGTGAG
>JAYRVV010000003.1:0-4948 GCA_041918415.1 Bdellovibrionota bacterium
CGTAAACAGCTATGTGCGCCTCATGGTTCTTTTCTAATTTTTTTATAATTTGCGTTATGGTGTCCATGCCGGTTTTTGGATCTCGCATGGATTTAGTTGAAAAATTAGTGTGTTGACCCGCACCGTTCCAATCTCCTCGCATGGGCTTTGGATCCAATGTTGCAGTGATTCCAAAATCCTCGCCGGTTCGGTACAAAGCCCATCTGGCCAACCATAAATGATCGCACACGGTTAATGGATCTGCCGACTCTTCCTTCAAACCACGATAGCCAATTTGAAATTCCCACTGCCCAGGCATCACTTCGGCGTTGATGCCATAAATCATAATGCCAGCATCCAAGCATGCCTGAGTGTGTCTTTCAACCATGTTTCGACCAAAGACTTCATCGGCTCCCACGCCACAGTAAAATGGGCCTTGAGGTGCTGGATAGCCGCCATCTGGCCAACCCAAAGGTCTTGCACCTTTAAACAAGGTGTATTCCTGTTCAAAACCAAACCATGGTTCCAATTCTTTTGCCCCCTTAGACAGCACTTCTCTAAGCTTGGCTCTGCTGTTGGACTTGTGAGGATTTCCATCGGGATTGCAGACTTCGCACATCACCAAATAATTGCCTTCCTTACGAAAAGGATCTTTGACAAAATTGACAGGCTTAAGCATCAAGTCCGAAGAATGTCCGGTGGCCTGATAAGTGGATGAGCCATCAAAATTCCAAATTGGAAAATTTTCAATGGATACCAAATTTGCGTCTTGAATGTTAACGATTCTTGTTTTAGATCTTAGTTTTTGAGTTGGCTCAGCTCCGTCCATCCAAATGTATTCAGCTTGCTTTAGCACTGTTTCTCCTTCCATCAAGGTCGAGCACTTTCATGTACTGAAAGACAGCCTTCCCTTGAAATTGTTATGTGTTGATTAAAACTATGAGTGTAGAAAAACACCGAGCTTGTTTAAACAAGCTTTGGCCAAAAATGTCAAAACAATTTTATTTTTTTATCAATTGTGTGGTCTTGACGTGTTGGTAGCCCTTTTTATCCAGCAAAGTGACCAGATCAGGTAAAATCGTGATGGCTTGTTCACCCTGATTTCTTTGACTGGATAAATGCATTAAAATGATGCCGCCGTTAAGTCCATGCGCATCGTTTTCTTCAAAACCCATGATTTTTTCAAATATTTGGCTAGGGTTTAAATAAAGCTTATGGTTTTGATCGTTGACCCAATCCAAGGTGTCCAGGTTTCTGCCTTGGCTTCTGGTCCAATCAACGTGTGTGAAACCATTTTGCCCAGCCCATTTGATTTGCTCTTGATTGAATTCACCGTAAGGGGCACGCCACAGCTTGGTCATTTCTATCCCTGTGGTTTGTAAAAAGAGCGTTTCCACTTTTTGCAAAGATTCCAAAAGATCTTCCTTTGAATATAAACTTTTCTTGGATTTGGAATCAATCAAGTGGTCATGAAAATACAAATGGTTTCCAACTTCGTGACCATCACGAACAATCGTGCGCGTGAGGGTTGGAAACTTTAAAATGAACTCACCGGTTAAAAACACGGTGGTGTTGATTTTTAAATTTCTTAAAATGCTTAAGGTTTCAGCTGTGTACGTTGAGTCTGATCCACCATCCAGTGTGATGGAGTATTCCTTTTTGTTTTGATCTCCCCTTTCAATAAAAAACACTCCTGTTGACGTGTTAGACTTTTTGCTTTCAATGCTTTCCATTTGTTTTGCTTGAGGGGCAATGCTCACCATAGATGTATCGATCTTGGTGTTTGCTGTTTCGCTGACTTCATCGCTCGATTTTCGGTTGATGTGCCAAAATGTAAAAACGCTCACAAGCAATTGAGTCAGTAAAAGTAAAATCAATATTCTTAAAGGCCATACAGAAAGGTGCTGATAGATGTGCTTGTTGATTTTATTTCTTGCTTCCAAAAGCACATCTTTAAACCCTTTGGCTTGGGCGATGCTGAGTGACTCCAAATCTTTGACAAATTCATTTTGTAAAACGTTTTTGATGTTGTGGCCTGCTTCCAAAGACCCCTTCTTGGCCGAATCAATGACATCTTGCCATTGCCCCTTGTTGGCCACCATCAATGAAGCCAAATCATCGTTTTGTGATTGAATGTTTGATTTTAAAGTTTGGCTTAAATCATGGTGCATTTTTAAAAACCCATCACCTGTTTGTTCTTTGATGTCATATTTTAAGCGCTCAAGTTTTTCTTCCAATATCTTGTACGTGGCGATGTTATCCATCGTGTTTTTGATCAGTTGTTCTTTAAGATCCATGTTTTGTTTTTCATGAGCTTGCTTGAGGTCAATTAAACTTTGTACCCATTGCTGATTTTGTTGGCCACTGAGTTGTTTCAATTGCTCATGTTTTTGAGTATCGCTTTGCTCCATCGTTTGAATCATCGATTTTTGGGTTTCATTTGATCGTAAAATAAAGGCCTGGGATTCATCCAGTTTTTTAAAGTATGATTTTTCCTGATGTGAAAATAAGTTTTCGATTTGAGTCATGTCTTGCGTGATGGTGGACAAGGTTTTGACACTGGTTTGCTCAATGTTGTTTTTAAGGTCTTGATGATTTTGGTTAAGTTGTGTCATCATTGACGCTAATGAGCTTTTAAAAGCTTCCATGTTTTGCTCAGATTTTTCATGGGTGTAGAGTTTGATGTCACTGGCGCTTTGCTGCACGAATTGCTCTTGCTTTTTGTTAAGTGAATCAAACTGTGCTGTCATGTTGGATTGAGTTTGGTCGATCAAGGATTGCCATCGATCAACATTTTTCATGAGCGTCTGTCTGTTGTTATCTTCAAAAGACGTCAATTGTTTTAAAATCTGATCGATTTGCCTTTTTCTTTTTTTAAACTGAACGCGCGTCGATTTTTGTGAATGCTTTTTGATGTCAAGAATCACTTTGGATTCTTCAACCATGCTGGATCTTAAACTTAAAACATCTTGTTTGATTAAAAGTATTTTGCTTTCTATCAATAAACTTTGATCGTTAAACAATTGCGCCTGAGACTGTATGTTTTGTTTGATTAAAGCCATGGAATCAAACAATTCAGAGTGGCTTTGTTTTAACAGAGCTTCAAAGCGAAACTGAAACTCTTTGATGTTTTCGCTAAGCTCTAAGCGCAGTTTATCGATGTCGCTTTGTTTGCGGTGCAAATCCAAATGCTCAACATTGGTGTTAGGCATAAGGCTCAAATACTACTTGATTTTGATTTAAAGAAAATATTATTCTTCGTAATATTCTCTGCCCAAGTGGGTGATCAAATCTTCGCCCATGCAATAGCGCAAAGTGTTCTCAAGTTTTTTCAGTTGATTGAACAAATCATGCTCTGGCTTTAAGCCCTGTGGCACCTGAGGTGATTTGTAATAAAAAGACAACCATTCTTGTATGCCACTAAAACCACAACGTTTTGCAAAATCCATGAACAAAGCCAAATCCAAAACAATGGGCGCGGCCAAAATGGAGTCCTTGCACAAAAAGTTAATTTTGATTTGCATGTTGTAATTGAGCCAACCGGCAATGTCGATGTTGTCCCAACTTTCTTTATTGTCTCCCCTTGGAGGGTAATAATTGATGCGAACTTTATGAACCAAATTTTTATAAAGGCTTGGGTACAAATCTGGTTCCAAAATTTCATCCAGCACTGAAAGCTTGGATTCTTCTTTGGTTTTAAAATTTTCCGGTGCATCCAAAACTTCTCCATCTCGGTTACCCAAGATGTTGGTTGAAAACCAACCGTTGATGGCCAAAAGCCTTGCTTTCAAACCCGGAGCCAGGATGGTTTTCATCAGTGTTTGCCCCGTTTTAAAATCTTTTCCGGATACGGGGACTTTCTTTTCTTTGGCCAATTCCATCAGTGCGGGAATGTCCACGGTCAAATTTGGGGCTCCATTGGCAAAGGGAACGCCCATTTGTAATGCCGCGTAGGCGTAAATCATGCTGGGGCTGATGTTGGGGTCATTGTTTTTCAATCCCCTTTCAAACTGCTCCAATGATTGATGTACGGCGCTCGGGGTTAAAAATGCTTCGGTGGAAGCGCACCAAACCATCACCATGCGAGAAACGCGCTTTTCTTCTTTAAAGCGAACGATGTCGTCCATCAGCGCTTTGGCCAGATCCATTTTGTTGGTGGCTGTTTTGACATTGGGACCCGTGATGTTTTTGATGTAATTTGAATCAAACACGGCTTTCATGGGTTTAATGGCATGTGTTTCTTCTTTGATTTGCTCAAGCGAGCCTTTAAACACAACTTTAGATTTAAGTGCGGCTTCGTAAATGCTATCTGGAAAAATATCCCAACCACCAAATTCGATGTCGTTGAGTTTGGCCAGATCAGCAAATTGATTGATCAAAGGATTTCGGTTTTCGGTTCGTTTGCCCAATCGAATGTGGCCCATTTGAGTTAATGATCCAATGGGTTCACCCAAACCTTTAAGCACCGCATAAACGCCAGCCACCATGGTTGAGCCGACGGCGCCCATTCCCGGTATTAAAATACCCAGTTTGCCATCACTTTTTTGAATGTTTAAACCCTTTGTTGCCATAAGACTTTCTCCTTAAATTTGTATTAAAACCGCGTATTTCTAATGCAAATGCGCGCTTTTGTCTAGGATAAATATTGTTTAATGATTACAGTAGTTTAGTAAGTAAAAGGATCTTTATAATGTTAGGCCTGACCGCAAAATTTAAGCAGATTAAAATTGGGGACAATCCCCCATCAAGTGATTTGCCCCATCAAGTGATTTGAGTGATGCTTGCCCCATGCTGCGATAATAATTGCTCAATTTTTTAAGAGTTTTAAATATAAAACGCATCATCTTTAAAAAAGTAAAATCAGATTGTCTTAGAGATTCTAAAATTCAAACGGACAAAAAGGTTGATGTGTCAAAAGATAAAGTGTTGCCTAAAAAATCTTAATCGTCTTGCAAATGGTGACAGCCAA
>JAYRVV010000004.1:0-4490 GCA_041918415.1 Bdellovibrionota bacterium
CATTTGAATTCTTTTGTTCAAATCAAACTTAGACCCGAACATCTCCTAAACGCTGAAAAACTGTACTGTGAAACATTTCTACTTCCCGTTTACCCCGCATTGAGCAGTCATGACGTGGACTACATTTGTCAAACCATTGAAAGGAACTTATGAATTATTTAATCACCGGTGGCGCAGGATTTGTCGGTTCACATTTATGTGAATCTTTGCTGGCCAAAGGCCATCAAGTGCTTGTCATGGACGATCTAAGCACGGGCAACATCTCCAACGTCGATCATTTGCTTAAAAACCCAAACTTTCAGCTGGTGGTTGAATCTGTCCATAAAGAACGCACATTGGAAGCCCTCATAAAAAAATGTGATTTTGTTTATCATTTAGCCGCGGCGGTTGGTGTGAAACTGATTGTGACTGATCCAATACGCACGATTGAAACCAACATCAAAGGCACCGAAGCAATATTGAAAAAATGCAACCGATGGAGAAAACCTTTATTGTTCACCTCAACCTCAGAGGTTTATGGAAAAAACAAAGCTGATCGCTTCAGTGAAACCGATGACATGTTGTTTGGTTCTACCACTCACGCCCGTTGGAGTTATGCATGCTCAAAGGCCATCGATGAGTTTTTAATTTTAGCCTATGCAAAAAGAAACAAATTACCTTCCATCATCGTTCGTTTATTCAACACCGTAGGCCCAAGGCAATCAGGGCAGTACGGCATGGTGATTCCAACATTTGTCAAGCAAGCACTTGAAAACAAAGACATCACCGTTTATTCCGACGGCTCTCAAACCCGTACATTTTGTCATGTTCAGGATGTTGTCTGGGCATTGTGTGAACTGCCCAAACATTCATCTTGTTACGGTCAAGTGTATAACATCGGTGGAACACAAGAAATCTCAATTTTAGAATTGGCCCAATTGATCAAGGCACGAACACAATCACAATCAAAAATCATTCACTTATCATACGACCAAGCCTATGAACCCGGATTTGAATACATGAAAAAAAGGGTACCCAACATTTCCAAGATTCAAAATACCATAGCCTACAAACCACAATACAATCTTGATCAAATCATCGATATGGTTTCAGATTACTTTAGATCAAACCAAACGGTTTGATATGTCTGCATTAAGCACATTGACCATAGCCTTTGTGATCAGTGTCCTGGTTAATCTAACCATCATCGTGCTTTCTAAAAAGTTTTCCTTTTTACACAAAAACCCAAGCCAAGACCGTTGGCACACAAAACCCATTGCACATTTTGGTGGTGTGGGAATATTCTTGGGTTTTTTCGTCGTCGCAATCTTATCAAAAGGTCTCGATCTAAGCCAATGGATCATGCTTCTGGCCGGTTTGGCCATTTTTTTGCTTGGTTTAATGGATGATGCTTTTAAACTCTCAGCTCAGGTAAAAATGTTGTTTCAGCTGATCATCTCAGCGCTTCTTGCCTTTTACGGTTTTCATTTTACCATGACTGACCAAGCGTGGGTGTATATACCCGCAACCATTTTCTGGCTCATTTTGCTCACCAATGCATTCAATTTGGTCGACAACATGGATGGACTTTGCAGCGGACTCTCCCTGATTTCGCTTGTATTTTTGATTCTCTCAAACCGCTTGGGATCAGCAGGACTTTTCGAAAATTTCTTGTTTGGGCTTTTGGGTTCAACCGCTGGGTTTTTTGTTTTTAATGTTCACCCAGCAAAAATTTTAATGGGCGATTCTGGTTCGCTTTTTCTTGGGTTCATGTTTGCCGTGTTTTCAATCATGGGTTCATGGAAAATGGCATCCAACTTGTTTTTGATATTTGTCATTCCGTTTTTATTGTTTGTCATACCCATCTTTGACACCATTTTGGTCACCATCAACCGAAAAATGCACGGATTACCTGTAACCTTGGGAGGCAAGGATCACACCAGTCATCGCCTGGTTGCACTTGGGTTTTCTCAAAAGACAACTGTCGTGATGCTGTGGGCTTTGGCCATTTTGTTTGCCTCAATCGCTCTGTTTGCTGGGCTTGTCAAAACAGAAATTCTTGGTCTGATCCTGGGGTTTTTCATTGTGTTCATCATCACGTTTGGCTTTATTTTGACGGACACAAAAGTGTACCAAATCAACACATCACAAAACCATTTTACACCTTTGAAAACCAATGTTTTTTTCAAGCGAAAAATTTTTGAAATGATCATGGATGCGTTTTTTATTGTTGCATCTTTCTATATCGCTTATTTGTTAAAATATGATTTTGAGCTCGATCTTTTTATACAAAACCAGTTTTATAAAACCCTGCCATATGTTTTTGTAATCAAACTGATTGTTTTTTCTTTGCTGGGGCTTTACAAAGGTCATTTTTCCTATTTTCATTTCTATCATCTTAGAAAAATATTTTGGGCTGTTCTAATTTCATCTCTTGCATGTGTGCTTTGCGTTTTAGCCTTACACCGTTTTGTGATGTATTCAAGAGCTTTATTTGTCATTGATTTTATTGTTGCTTTGTCGCTGGTTTTGGGATCTCGCGTATTTTTAAGATGGTTTCGTGAAACATTGATACAAAAAAACATTCAATCGCTCAATGTGCTTTTGATTGGTTCTCACAGTATTTTAAGATATTTGATCACGCACTTTAAAACCTCCATTCACATTCATTTAAAACCCATAGCCATTCTCACCCACGAAAAAAACGAAGTGGGCTCATACGTTAGACACGTGCCGATCGTGGGCCTAATTGAGGATTTCGATCACTGCATGAAATCCATGAAGATTGATCGGGTTTTGATGGTTGAAAACCCTCTGCTTGCAAAACAATACAGAGACATTGAGGAAAAATGCAGATCACTTGGTGTTAAATACTACACCATGGGTCCCATTGAAGACCTCATCCTTAATAAACTGAGCTAGTCGAGCCTGAAAAAAACAACCCTTAAGCTGCCTCTTGGTCTTTGATGTAAGATTGATACCCGTATTTATAGTACTGATAATTTCCATAACTTGAATTTTCTATATCCAAGTCGTTTAGAACAAAGCCAATCATATTTGCACCCACATGCTTTAACTGTTCATAAGCTTTGATCAACGCTTTTCGATGTGTTTTTCGATTTCTCACCACCATGATCACAGCATCTGACATTTGTGAAATAATGATGGCGTCAGTGACAGGTGCAATGGGTGATGAATCGAGTAAAACATAATCATATTGCTCTGAAAGTTCATTTAAAATATCTTTGACACCTTTTGAACTTAACAACTCTGCTGGATTCGGCGGAATTGAACCAGCTGTAATAAAAGACATGTTGGCCATGCCTTCGCTCGTCTTGATCACATCCCTAAGCTGCTTTTCACCCAGCAATACATTGGTCAATCCATCGCCTCTTGCAAGTTTTGTCACTTCATGCAACCTGGGCCTTCTAAAATCCAGATCCACAACAATCGTTTTTTTGCCCATTTGCGCAAGCACGGATCCAAGGTTACAGCTCGTCAATGTTTTACCTTCTGATGGGCCAGTTGAAACAAACAAAATTCTGTTTTTTGTTGGGTCATTGGTCATGAACAACATGTTCGTTCTTAAAGTTCTGTAAAATTCAGAAATCACACTGGTGGGTTGCTTAAACGGAATAAAACTAAGCTCCTCAGAGATTTTTTCTTCCACAATATTTGGGTCCATTCCTTTGATCGATTCAGATAATTTATACTTGGGCACGATGGCCAAGACCGATTGTTCTCTTAAATGCAATAGATCATCAGGAGATTTAATCGTATCGTCTGCGTATTCAAGCAGGAAAGCAAACAACAAGCCACCAATCAAACCCATGACCAAGGCCAACATCATGTTGCGTTTAATGTCGGGTTTAATGGGACTTGTGGGAAGCAAAGCCTCATCCACAATGCGAATGTTGTTGCTTCGAACAAGTGCCGATAGATCTGCTTCTTTTATTTTTTTAAGTAGAGTTTCATAAATTTGTTGGTTGGTCGTGGTGATCACCGCAACATCCGAAATGTTTTGATTGATCTCTTCAATTTTCAACGCCTCCAACTTTTGCTGTTCAAGTGCATTGGCAATGGAATCTTCCTCGGCCTTGGCCAATAAGTATTTTGTTTTTAATCGACTGACCTCATTATCAACCTCTTGACGGATCAATTCATTGACTTGAGAAATTTCCGCATCAATGCGAATCATTTCTGGGTGTTTCTCCATGTACTTGTGTGAATGCCTGCTTTTTTCAGATTGCAAATCACCTAAATTTCTTTTCAGCTGAATCAAAAGATCACTTGAAACCACACCAAACAAATCTTCAACACGGGTGGACTTTTGAACCAGATCATTCAGTTTGTTGTATTTGGCCTGAATTTCAAGCCTTGTGCTTTTAAGTTGATTCAAGGTGGACGTCAGTGCGCGTAAATTTTCTTGAGCAATATTACCTTGATCGGAGAAGTTTACAATCTTGTGTTCTTTTTTTAGCTCCTGCAACTCCGCTTGTTTTTTGGCTTTC
>JAYRVV010000005.1:0-13986 GCA_041918415.1 Bdellovibrionota bacterium
AACCAAACCTGTTGATTTTTCAAGCAATGAAATATTGCCAGGTGTTTTGGAAATTCCAGTCACAAGCATTAAAGCAAATCCACGTCAGCCTAGAAAAACTTTTGAACCTGCCGCGCTTGAAGATTTAAAAAATTCAATTTTAGTACACGGAGTGCTTACTCCCATTTTGGTTCGGCAATTAAAAGAGGGTTATGAACTGATTGCTGGAGAAAGACGATTTCGTGCAAGTCAGTTGGCGGGTTTAAAAACGGTTCCCGCCATCATCAAAGATGTCAGCAATGAAGTCTCCCTTGAAATTGCTTTGATTGAAAATTTGCAAAGAGAAAATTTAAATCCAATGGAAGAAGCACGCGGATATGATCGCTTGGCCAGGGAATTTTTTCTAACCCAAGAACAGATTTCACAAAAAGTAGGTAAAGAGCGTTCAACGGTTTCAAATGTGCTGCGTCTCTTAACTTTACCTTTTTCGATTCAGAAAATGCTTGAAGAAAACAAACTCAACATGGGGCATGCACGTGCGATTTTGGGTTTGGCTCATGCCTTTGATCAAGAAAAAATGGCTCAAGAGATTGTATCAAAAGGTGCCTCAGTTCGAATGGTTGAAAAATGGGTTCAAGATAAAAAAGCGCCATCTAAAAAGCAGGTTAAATTACAAAGTGCTCAAATCAAAAATTGCATCGATCAACTACAGCAAAAATTTG
This sequence comes from Bdellovibrionota bacterium, assembly GCA_041918415.1. Taxonomy (GTDB): domain Bacteria; phylum Bdellovibrionota_G; class JALEGL01; order JALEGL01; family JALEGL01; genus JAYRVV01. The sequence continues at coordinate 702 of JAYRVV010000005.1, forward strand.
GAACGAAAGTTAATATTCATGAACGAAGCAAGGGCGGAGATATTTCCATTGTTTATTTTTCAAATCAGGATTTGATTCGCATCACCAATTTACTATTGAAATAAATATAACTCATTAATATTATTTATTTTTTTAAGCATTTTGCATAATTAAAATCAAACTTTAATAATGCATGTATTTTTAAAGTTGTATTTTAAAAATACATGATATGCTCAAGATATGTATGAACGCACGTTAAAGCTTCCAAACAAGCTCAGTGAGCATTTTTTTTTATGGGGACCTCGGCAGGTTGGAAAAAGCACGCTTCTTAAAACTGTCTACAAAGATGCAATCTATATAGATTTGTTGCGATCTGAACAATTTAGGAAGTACAAAGCGCGTCCTGAAATACTTAGAGAAGAATTGAATTTAGAAAGTGATGCCAAACGTGTTGTGATTGATGAAATTCAAAAAGTTCCTGAACTGTTAGATGAAGTTCATGGTCTCATCGAAGAAAAAAAACACGGATTTACACTTTGTGGTTCAAGTGCAAGAAAATTAAAAAATCAACACGTCAATCTTTTAGGCGGAAGGGCTCTTCGCTTTGAATTGTTTGGATTTGCTTTTCATGAGTTAAAAAATAATTTTAATCTCACACAATGGATTAATAGAGGAAACATATTAATGCATTATGAATCTGACCAAAGCAAACTTATGCTAGATGCCTATGTCAGCGATTATTTGAAAGAAGAAATAGCGTTAGAGGCTTTGGTTCGAAATTTATCTTCGTTTACCAATTTTTTGTATGCAGCAAGTTTTAGCGATACTGAAATTATAAACTTTACAAACATTGCAAGCGATTGTGGCGTGTCAAGCGTTACTGTAAAATCCTACTTTGAAATATTGCAGGATACGCTGCTTGGTCGATATTTGCCAGCCTATACAAAAAAACCAAAGCGAAGAGTAATCCATGCACCAAAATTTTACTTTTCAAATGTAGGTGTTGTTAATTATTTAGCAAAACGAAACAACATAGAAATGGGTTCAAGTTACTTTGGTAAAGCCTTTGAAAATTTTATTTTCCATGAAATATGTGCTTACAATAGTTACAAAAAACGGTTTGCTCAGATTAATTATTGGCGTTTATCGAACGGAGTCGAAGTCGATTTTGTCATTAATGATTTAGAGGTTTGCATTGAAGTTAAAGCCAATCGAAACATCAAAAAAGAAGATTTAAATCATTTGCGTGAGATTTCAATTGAACATGTTGTAAAAAGAAAAATAATTGTTTGTCTTGAGAACGTGGGTCGAAAAACAAATGATGGTGTTGAGATTTTACCATATCAAGATTTCTTAGATCAGCTTTGGTGTGAAAAAATATTTTAAAATAACATTTTCAATTTTGATTTTTAAGCTATGATCCCATCGACTATTTAAAGGGGGATATCTGAATAATTTATTTTTTTCTTTGGCGCTTATATGCGCCTTGCCGTGTTTTGCTCAAATAAAAACACAAGTCATGGATTTATCAGTTGCTTGGCTTGTAAAAAATGTAACGATTGAAGATCCACAAGGTGAAGATGCAAGCAACGCAATCATCGTTAAAAACCTACCCAATCTGGATCCTAGTAAAATATATGTACTGACTCCAAAAAGGATGATTGAAGGCGCATATAACATAACAGCTCGATTGCCAATACCTTATCAAAAGCAAGCTCATGAAATAAGTCTTGAAGGTTTTGTTAAATGGGATGGTACACACAAGGGACAATTATCTCAGTACGCACTTTTGGAATTAGTTAGGCCAAAAGAAAATGAAATTGCAAAAAAAATATACGATGAAGGTGCAAAAACACTTGGTTTTGCCTTGAGTTTAGATCACTCAAGCGAACTTGAGTCAGCAATTAATAGTTTTGCTAAAATCGCTTTCAATGAAGAACTAGACGAAAAAATAGATTTTAAAACTGGGCGTTTTTTTAAGCAAAGGCTTTTGTATAAGGGTGCACATCCACTCTATTACAACCCCATTTTTTTAACGAAAGAAAAACTTCATGCCAGTGAATTGGGAAAGCCCTTGCTTAATATAAAAGGTCAGTTGTTGGCGATTTGTCAGCATGGCATGTACGAAGATTACGCGGTTTACGAAAGCGTGGACTTATTATTAAAGGCAAGTCGCGAATCACTGTTTTTTAAGAAGGCGATCTCTGTAAATCAGTGGAAAGGCATGGTAGAAGACAGTCTGCAAAATAACTTATATACGATCATGTTTGATGAAGAATTGCTTCATTCAGATACAATGATTAAATCAAATCATTACCCAATTTTATTTTCACAAGCGCTTAAGCTTTTTTTAAGACCAGAAAAAAAAGACAAAGACGAAGCCTATCGTTTATTCAGAAAAGTCGACAAGATGCTTCCAAACAATTTTTTTGTTTTGATCGAACAAGCTCAAAATTTGGTCAAAAGACAAGAAATCGAAGAAGCGAAGAAAATATTTAATCTGCTTACAAAAAATCATCCCGAATTTAAATCATTGATTTTGGATGTTCAAAATGCCCTTGATTTGTTAGATCCAAAAATAAAACGCATGAAATTGTAAACAGGATGTGGCTTTTTTTTCTCAAACAACAATGCGAATGTGGGGTCGGTCACATAAAGATCCAAAATACGCTCTAACATTTTACCACGCAAAACATCATTGACTTGAAAAAGACCTGGCTTAAGGCGATCAAGGTATTGAACAATAATTCCAGATTCGGCCCAAACGCTTTGATCCTCAAGCTGCAAAACAGGGATTTTTGAAATGGGGTAAATCTTATTTAACTTCGATCGGTCATCCATGTTTCTTAAATCAATGATAACTGACTTGAATGATAGGTTTTTTTCATATAGTGCGATCAATACTTTTTGACAATAGGGGGAAATGGGGTGTTGATACAAGTGCACGCGCTTAAGTCTTTAAAAGAAAAGCATAAAATCGTCAATGTTGATGCCTTAATCTCTTGACAGATGGTGGTCAAATCGTTAGTGAATTCAACAAAACACCGTCTATTAATAAGGAGAAAAAATGGGTCTTTTAAAAGGTGAAAACATTCCTTCCATGCCAGGCGCAAGTTCCACAGGTTTTAATGCCATACTGGATAGAGGCAGCGAATTTGACGGCAAACTCACGTTTGAAGGCACCGTTCGAATTGACGGCAAATTCAAAGGTGAAATCATTTCCAATGCAAAATTGGTGGTGGGTGAAACTGGCAAAATTGAAGCAACCATCAGTGTGGACAGCATTTCAATCAGTGGTGAAATTGTTGGCGACATTCGGGCAAAAACTCGCGTTCACATTCATTCCAGTGCAGTTGTTCGGGGAAACATTGAAGCCCCAGCGCTGATCATTGAAGAGGGCGCAATGTTTCAGGGATCATGCAACATGGATAAATTTAAAAGCGCAAACGCAAGCAAGCCGATCGCTAAGCCGACAACAACCCAGGCTACTTTGTAAGCAAGATTTAAAGACGTTTTAAATTTAATGAATCATTCAATCAAACATACAGTGATTGTGGGTCTGGTTTTTGGGCTTGTGGTTTATGCCCTTGCACACTTTGGTGTGTGGAAGCTTATGGGCCTAAGCGCTCCACACGGTCTTTTGTATCAAGGTTTTCTATTTTTAGGTTTTTATTTTGTTTTGAGTCGTTTTGTTTTTGAGCCCTTTGCTCAAGTTTTTGAAGAGAGAGAAAATCAAACCGTCAAAAAGAAAAAAAGCATCGAAGAATTAGAAATTCAATTTCGCTCTTTGAGTGAGCAATACAAAAGCCAAATGGAAAAAGGTCGAATACAGGCCATTTTGGAAAGAGAAAAAATCGCTCTTGAAGCCGAAAACATGGAAAAGCAAAAAATTTTAAAAACCAAAGATCAAGCCCAAAAACAATTTGAACAAGCGCTCTTAAAAATAGAAAGAGAAAGCCTTCAAACCAAAGATCAATTAAAAGGCCAAGTCACTCAAATAAAAGATGACGTGTGCCAATGGGTGATGGGTGAGAAAACAAATACCGGTCATGAAAGAATCAGGGTCTTGTCATGAGTCATTTTCCCATGTGGACGGCCGTCAATTTTGCAATATTGTTAATCGTGCTTGTTTCGGTTTTGAAAAAACCACTCAAGAGCACAGTTGATCAAAAACACGATATGCTTAAAAAAGAAATTGAAGAAACAGAAGCTTTAAAAATTAAAACCCAAAAACTTTTAAGTGAAATTGAAAGCAAAATGAAAAACATTGATCAAGAATTGGCTCAGATCATGAAAGAAGCAGGACTTCAAGCCCAGGCGGAAAAAGAGAAAATTCTACTTCGCGCGAATCAAACCGCACAAAACATCATGGATCAGGCTGGTGTAATGGCCCAATTTGAAATGGATAAAGCCAAAAAACGTTTACAAGCTCAGATCATGAAAGAAGCAATTGAAATGGCCAAAAGGGAATTGTCTGGAAAAATATCAGATCAAAGCCAGCAGCAATTTTTAAAAGATTTTATCAAAAGTGTGGAAAGTGCTCATGTCTAAGGATCATTTGTCATCACGGTATGGAAAATCTTTTTTTGAAACAGTTTTGGATTCAGGCATCAATACAAACGAAAAGTTAGAATCGTTCAAAGCCGAATTTTTGAACGTAAAAAACAGTTTTTCAAAAGAGTTTATTGATTTTTTATGCAATCCCGTTTTCGATTTAGATGAAAAGCAAAGTGTTTTAAGTGAATGTTTGGGAAAAATGAAAACCAATTCACTTCTTACTCAGTTTTTAAATTTGGTTTTAAATTTAAATCATTTTTCGATGATTCATGAAGTTTATGAATCGTTTGAACATGCCTTTTTTGATCACAGAAATGAAGTAAAAGCTTTCGTTGAGTCGGCCAGACCTTTAAGTGCCGTTGAGGCCAAGGAAGTTCAAATGGTTCTTGAGAAAAAATTTGGTAAAAATATTTTGATTGATTCAAAAGTGAATCCATCGTTAATAGGGGGTATTAAAGCACGTGTCAAAAGCGTGGTGTTTGATGCCAGTGTTGAAGGTTACTTAAACCAATTGGAAAGGGAGTTTTCGCTATGAGTATTCGCGCAGAAGAAATTTCACAAATGATACGCACACACGTGCGTGATTATGAAAAGCGGATGGAGGTTTCCGAAACTGGAACCGTGCTTTCGGTGGGTGATGGCATCGCTCGTATTTTTGGTTTGGATAAGGCCATGGCCGGTGAGCTTTTAAGTTTTCCGCACGATGTTTATGGCATCGCTTTAAACCTTGAAGAAAACAATGTGGGTGCTGCGCTTTTGGGTAAAGACAATCTGATTCGTGAAGGTGATGTTGTTAAGCGAACAGGAAAAATCGCAGAAGTACCGGTGGGTAAAGAAGTCATGGGTCGTGTGCTCAATGCCCTTGGACAACCAGTGGACGGTAAAGGCCCATTAAAAACCAGTCAAACCCGTCGCGTGGAAATCAAAGCGCCTGGCATCGTCACGCGTAAACCCGTGAAAGAGCCATTGCAAACTGGACTTAAGGCGATTGATTCGATGGTTCCCATTGGACGTGGGCAACGTGAACTGATCATTGGCGATCGTCAAACGGGTAAAACCGCTGTGGCCATCGACACCATATTGAATCAAAAAGGCCAAAATGTGTATTGCATTTATGTGGCCATTGGACAAAAGCAATCGACCGTGGCTCAGGTGGTAAGCCGCTTGGAAAAGTTTGGCGCGATGGAATACACCGCGGTGGTTGCATCCAACGCTTCGGAATCAGCCCCCATGCAATTTTTGGCACCTTACACGGGCGTGGCCATGGGTGAATATTTTAGAGACAATGGCATGCACGCGCTCATCATTTATGATGATCTTTCAAAACATGCAGTGGCTTACCGACAGTTGTCGTTGTTGCTTCGAAGACCTCCAGGACGTGAAGCTTTTCCGGGTGATGTGTTTTATGTTCACTCTCGCCTGCTTGAACGTGCAGCCAAATTAAAAGACGAAATGGGTGGTGGTTCTTTAACCGCATTGCCCATCATCGAAACACAGGCCGGCGACGTGTCAGCCTACATTCCAACCAACGTGATTTCAATCACCGACGGACAAATTTATCTAGAATCCGATTTGTTCTATGCCGGTGTAAGACCAGCCATCAACGTGGGGCTTTCGGTTTCGCGTGTGGGTGGTTCGGCACAAATCAAAGCCATGAAAAAAATCGCAGGAACGTTGAGGCTTGAGCTTGCGCAATATCGAGAACTGGCTGCGTTTTCACAGTTCAGTTCGGATTTGGATGTGGCCACACAAAAACAATTGGCTCGTGGAGAACGCTTGGTTGAAATGCTCAAGCAAGGTCAGTATGTACCCTACAGTGTTGAAGAACAGGTGGTGATCATTTATTCAGCCGTCAACGGTTATGTGGATGGTTATGAAACATGGGCATTAAAACAATATGAAAAAGAACTCATTGAGTTTATCAAAAATGATCAACCCGAAACCCTTCGATTGATTCGCGAGAAAAAAGACCTCGATCAAGAAGTGACATCGGTGCTTAAAGCAACGCTGGATAAATTCAAGGAGCGATTCAACCCAAACAAAGAAAAGAGTAACGCGTAAAAAAATGGCGAGCCTTCGAGACATTCGAAAACGAATCAAGAGCGTTAAATCTACGCAAAAGATCACCAAGGCCATGAAAATGGTGGCGGCGGCGAAACTTCGCCGATCACAAGAAATGGTGGAGCAATCATCTCCATATGCATCTGCCATTGAAAAACTGATCGGCAGTCTTTTGGGTGAAAAAGAAATTCCTGAACTATTAAAACAACGTGAAGTTAAAAAAAGAGTGCTGATTGTGCTTTCTTCCGATCGCGGTTTGTGCGGTGCTTTTAATTCGGCTTTGTTTAAAAAAGTCGAGCAGGATTTGAAAAAAAATGTTCCAACGCATGTGATTTTGATCGGTAAAAAGGCCAATGCCTTTTTTTCAAAACGCATTCAGAACGAAGTCACAAAACTAAGTCAATTTTGGTCAACGTTTTCACACACCACATCTTGTGAACTGATTCATTCATTGAAAGATCAATTTCTTAGCAAAAAAATAGATCAGGTTGATATAGCGTTTAACACGTTCATTTCAGTGATGACCCAAAAACCAAGTGTTCAAACAATTTTACCGCTCACATTTACCAAATTAGAATCTCAGACCAAATACATTTATGAGCCAAGCAAGGAGGCTCTGCTTGAGGCGCTTTTACCAAAGGCACTTGAGATTGCGATGTATCGACCGTGTTTGAATTCGTTGGCATCTGAGTTTGGGGCACGCATGGCCGCGATGGATTCAGCTTCTAGAAACGCAGGCGAAATGATTGATAGTCTTACACTCAACATGAACCGCGTTCGACAAGCCAACATCACAAGAGAATTGGTTGAGATCATTTCGGGCGCAGCGGCAGTGAATTAATTTATTAAAACAAGGGAGAAGTATGGCACAGAAAAATTTTGAAAATGGAGTGATTAAACAAGTGATTGGTGCGGTGGTGGATGTTGAATTTCCACGAAATCAACTGCCATCAGTGCAAACGGCTTTGCTGGTGACCAATCCGGGCATCGATGATCGTGCGGACAATTTGGTTTTAGAAGTTGCTGGTCACATCGGTGAAAACACGGTGCGAACCATTTGCATGGATTCGTCCGATGGTTTGGTGCGCGGTATGGTGGTTAAAAACACAGGAGCGCCCATTTTAGTTCCAGTTGGGAAAAACACACTTGGACGAATCATGAATGTGGTGGGCGATCCTGTGGATGAAGCCGGACCCATCAAGACCGACATGAAATTTCCCATACATCGTGAACCTCCCACATTTGAAGAGCAAGACACAAGCGTGCAAGCCTTTGAAACAGGAATTAAAGTTGTGGATTTGCTTGCGCCCTATGCGCGTGGTGGAAAAATTGGTTTATTCGGTGGTGCCGGTGTGGGAAAAACTGTTTTGATCATGGAGTTGATCAACAACATTGCCAAGGAGCACGGCGGTTATTCTGTGTTTGGTGGTGTGGGCGAGCGCACACGTGAAGGCAACGATTTGTGGCTTGAGATGAAAGAATCAGGTGTTATTGACAAAACAGCTTTGGTGTATGGACAAATGAACGAGCCTCCCGGAGCCAGAGCACGCGTGGGTTTAACCGCTTTGACGGTGGCCGAATATTTTAGAGATCAAGAAGGCCAAGATGTTTTGTTGTTCATTGATAATATTTTTAGGTTCACCCAGGCTAACTCAGAAGTGTCTGCCTTGCTGGGTCGTATTCCTTCAGCGGTGGGATACCAACCCACGCTTGCGACAGACTTGGGTTTGTTGCAAGAGAGAATCACAACAACGAAAAAAGGTTCGATTACGTCTGTGCAGGCGATTTATGTGCCCGCTGACGATTTGACCGATCCTGCACCTGCAACCACGTTTTCACACTTGGATGCGACCACAGTGCTTTCAAGACAAATCGCAGAGCTTGGCATTTATCCTGCCGTGGATCCATTGGATTCAACCTCTCGTATTTTGGATCCACAAGTGGTGGGTTTGGAACACTACCAAGTGGCCAGATCGGTTCAGCAAATTTTGCAACGTTATAAAGATTTGCAAGACATCATCGCCATTTTGGGCATGGATGAATTAAGTGAGGAGGATAAATTGGTGGTGGCGCGTGCTCGAAAAGTGCAGCGATTTTTGTCGCAACCTTTTCATGTGGCTGAGCAATTTACTGGAAGTCCAGGCAAATATGTCAAATTGCAAGACACCATCAAGGGATTTAAAGAAATTGTTCAAGGCAAACATGACGATGTACCAGAACAAGCTTTTTATTTGGTTGGCACGATTGAAGAAGCTTTGGAAAAAGCACAAAAAATGAAAAAAGAAGCTGCATGAGCATTAACCTTAAAATTGTAACGCCCACGCGAAAACTTTTACAAGCTGAGTGTGAAAACGTTCTCATACCAGGGTTTAAAGGACAGCTTGGGGTTTTGCCTTCACACAGCGAGCTCTTGAGTTTTTTGTTGACTGGCGTGATTGTTGTCGAAGAAAAAGGAAAAAAATCAAAAATTGCGGTGAAAGATGGTTTTATTCAAGTTGATCAAGATAAAATTGTGGTGCTCGCCAGCGATGGCATGCTTAAAGAAGAGCTGGATGCAAAAACTTTGCAAGAAGAAAAGAAAGATCTTGATCAAAAATTATTGAGCCCCGATGTTGGCATTGATGAGCGAGAGCAACTGATCCACAATCGTGACTGGCTCGAAGCCAAGTTGTCTGTTTTGAGTTAATGGTTCGTTTCTTATTGATTTAGAAATAAATCTGGAAGAATGATTAAAAATGAAAGTACATGTCACATCAGCCAAGAAGGATTCAATACTACTTCAGCGTGGCTTTGAGTTTGGATTTGCCGTTTTCGATGTCAACCTTAAATGAGATTTTTTTGCCCTTGGCCTTTTCTTGTAAAACCTTCATCTGCTGCTCAATAGTCTTTTGAAATTTATCCAGCGTAATGTTCTCAGTCGGCTCGTTTAGCTTTTTTCGAGTTTGTATGTATTTTTCATATAACAGTTCAATGGGAGATTTCACCTTTGGCGCCTTGTCTGGAGCATATTTTATTTTTGCTTTAAATTGGTCACGCTTGGATACACCCTCTTCCATTTCGCGCAAAATCTTATCCCAATGAATTTTAAGCGTGTTGTACCTGGCAACCTTTTGCTGCAATAAAAATTTAACCTGCGCACCTTGAACTGCAAGATTTGAAATTTTTTTGGCGGTCTCATCCACTTTAAGCCTTAGCTTGTAAGGTTCAAACTTTTCAAGTCCCTGAAAATACAAGTCATACTGGCTTCTCAGCTTCTCCAAATCAGACCCAAAAGCCTTCACTTCATTCAATACTTGCTGCGAATCCGTGTTTGAATTTTTAAGATCGGCCATGCCTGATTTTAAAGGAATTGACATGATTTCTAAAAGCTTTTTAAGTCTTTAAAATTAAAAAAATATTTCACATAAAACTGTTCATCTAATGAAAACTTACTATAAAGCAGATCGCGAAAAAGATGTCGCGCTTTATGGGGGGGCTAAGTATATATAACGCATTGATATTATTGTCTTTATTTATGGCATGGGTTTTGCTCAATTAATTTATATGCGTCTTTATCTCGCCCTTGTCTTGACCATTACGTTTGCCGCTTTTAGCAACGAAAGCCAAGATTGCCAAAATCTTAAAAAAGAAAGTCATGAAACAGGCATAGCCCTTTTACTTGAAGGGCACAGCTGTGATGTTGAAAGCTGTCCACACGATCAAAATAAAGAAAAAATATCTCGTTTACTGGCCCTGCATCTTTACAATGATTGCAATCATGAGCTTGAGTTAGATGAGAAATACAAATTGGACACGGCTCTTATAAAAGGCGCAAACGAAGCTTCCAATGCATTGGCTTTATGGCAATTAAAAAAATCAAAAAACCTCGTGTTAAGAGATGAAGATAATAGCGGTCACCTCATTGCAAAAATGAGCACCATTTATTTTCGAAAGTTTTTAAGAAAGCATTTTCCGTTTGATAAAAAAAATATTTTACAGGCAAGGAAGCTTTGCAAACAAGCGCATTTTTTAGTTAATTGCGAAGTTAAGGTTTTAAACGATCGCCATACACTGATCGTGGATGAAATGGTGTTTGCTTCATACCAAGTCAAAGCAAGAACAAATCAAAAAGGGTTAAACGAACTTGCACATGCGCAGCATTTATCTCAAGATGCATTCAAATGGGAGCTTGAATTAACCAATGTCAGGATTGAAGGTATGGATTATGCATCTCTTTTAAACAGTAAAAACGTCGATGTTCTCAACACACTAAAAAGTAAACAAACGTTGGCCGTTCAAAATCAAGCCAAAAAGCCAGATGCATCGATGCTTTTTATTAAGAATGAATTTGTATTAAGACAAGAAAAAACCAATAAACCAAATACACAAAAGAAATCCAGCATCGAAAGCATAACATCAAATGATGCATGGACGTGGTATAAATCAAAGGTAATAAAACCAGGGGAGATCTTGAATACATTAACCACAATATTCAGTACAGACGAATTAAAAGAATTAGAAGTTTTAATAAATTTATCTAAATCCAACATGATGACTTTAGACCTGCCTGTCGATAAACCTTATCGCTACTTGATCCTCCAGGATGGATCACCTTCCGTATTTGAACCCTCACCCAGTAAAAAAACATACATGTATGAAATATTTTTGGCCATAAAAGATTTAATCAATCGATCCAAAGATGGTTCAACATTTAATTTTGGTTGTACAAGCACGTTGGGAGAGGAGTTCTTTTTATATAAAATATTTCAAGAAAAGAATGATTTTAAATTGATCATTTCCGATTTTATTACAAAATGGAACTCAAATCTTGGTCAAATAAATAATCTTAAACAATCATTTAAAGATTTGATTGTATTTGATCATTCTTACAATGACGAAGGTGTTCGGTTTTTACTGCAAAATGTTTATCAATTAGAGGAAAAACCAGACATCATTGTTTTCATTAGCGATGGTAATTATACTCAAGCTATTCAATCTGAAAAGCAAGTCATTCAAAAGAGTGCTTACAATATATACTTTAAACCCATAGGAAATTTTAATAAATCCTACTTTGACATGGTCAAAAGGCTTGGCAAAGTTGTGTTGGATTCATATGGTGGATCAGTTAACAAAAATGCAATCAATGTACCAAGTTATGGTCACAATTAAGCTTCATCTAGAATAGATTTGATTTTTTTTAGCAATAAATGTGCTGGCCCAGATTCTACACCATGTTGGTTTTGATGGTGATGTGCTTCTTTGTAGGTTAATTGAAATACATGTGCATCTGGAAATTTTTTCTTGATATAATTCAAGCTTGGTTCAATGATGGTTTTTGAATGTTTGCATTCGATGAAAACAAGGGGTTTTGATTTTTCGCTGATTACAAAATCAATCTCCCGCCTTTCTTGATCCTTATAAAATCGAAGATCAAGCTCTCTTCCTTGCGTATCGTAATACCAGTTTACCCACTTAAGCAAATGACATGCAATCATATTTTCAAATCTTGGGCCAGGATCCAAAACAAGCGTCCAATCAAAGTGATAGTGCTTTTGCTCTTTTTTAACAGCTTTGATTGAATGTGCACCAAAAGGGCTGATACGAAAAATAGCATAAAATCTTTCATATATTGCAATCCAACGTTTGACGGTTGAAAAATCAACTTGCAAGTCTTCTCTCAATGCATTGATGGATAATGGATTTGAAACAAGGGAAGGTAAACGTAGCAAAAGATTTTCAGCACTTCCTAAGTCGTGAATATATTCCAAAGAAACAATGTCTTCTCTTAAAATGCGTGTACGGTATTCCAAAGACCATCTTTTTGAAAAAACACGATTGCTTTTTAAAAAGGGCTCTGGAAATCCTCCATATTCAAAAAGCGCTTCAATTGTACTTTTCGTATAAGATTGAAGTTCATCAATGCTGATGGGATGAAGTCTTAAATAGTGGTATCGACCTTGTAATGAATCACCACTGAAGCGAAACAAATCTAACCTTGCACTGCCCGTGACCAAGATTTTCTTTCGCCCTTTGTTTTTATCATACAAACCTTTTAAGTAGTTGCGCCACTGCTTATACTTGTGAATTTCATCAAAAACCCAAAAATCAATGGGCGGGAGTTTGTGTGTTAAAATTCTTTGACGATCTTGTGGGTCATCCCAATTCAAATAGGCTCGCTTGGGGCTGATGTTTTGGGCCAGAGTGGTTTTGCCCACTTGCCTCGGGCCCCCCAGAAAAACCATCTTCTCGTTTAAATCACTTGAAACTTGATCTTGTAGGTAGCGCTTCACTTTTTTAACAATTCCTGAATTTTTGGTGTATGTCAAAATTTAAGTGTGTATTTTTTGGTAAGCACCAAAAAACACGGATTTTTAAAATGTGGACACAAAGGTGCCTGGGTAATAAGCGTTTAAAATCTCAAGCGCACTTTGCCCTTTTTGAGCACGACCTATCGCGCCCATTTGACACATGCCCACACCGTGCCCATAGGCGCCACCTTTAATTTTAATCATGTCATTTTCAACTCGTACAACAAACTTGCTCGATAAAAGTCCACCAAACATCTGACGAATTTTTAATTCATTGTTGACACGTCTGTTTTCAGTACTGGTTTTTATGTTTAACTCGGTGATTCGACCAGAAACTGAACGATTTAAAACATCAATGGACAATAGTTTTCCAGCCATAGCGTTTGCTTTTAAAAAATCGC
>JAYRVV010000006.1:0-5984 GCA_041918415.1 Bdellovibrionota bacterium
AACATTAAGATCCAACCACTTTAGAAAAGAAAAAATGAGAGGCCCAATTAGCGCATTTAACATCATTTGATTCAACATGATTCCAAATTGTCCAAAAAACACACCCTGCGTTCTTGTGAACATAGAGGTGATTGACAATTCTATGGTTGAATAAACAAAAACAGCAAAAAAACACAACATTGATCTGGAAAAATAATTTTTAAACATCACACGATCTTGAAAAAATTGGGCGATCAATGTTATCAATAAAAATGCACAGGGGGTTACACCCAAATACACTTCACTGTAACTTTGCACGATCAATCCAGCGACCACAGACCAAATCAATGCTTCATAAAACGTCCTTTGAAACGATAAATACAGAAGAACCAATAAAATGAAGTTGGGTCTAAACAACGACATAGATATTTCATCGAGCAATGGGAAAAACCAAAAAAATTTCACCATCGAGTGAGCTTGAATCACACTCAAAATAATTAACAATAAAAAATATATAATGGAAGATTTCATTTTATTGAATTGCTGATGACAATGCCAAGATCTTCTATTTTTCCAAACTCAACCGTTGGCTTAACCCAGGCTTTCTTAAACATTCGCTTATCATTTTGTCCTATTTGCACCACATGCCCTACGGAAAACCCTTTTGGATAAACCTGATCAAAACCCGAAGAAATCAAGCGATCGCCCATTTGTAGATCACCATGGATGGATAAGTATTCAAAAGTTAATTCATTTTCGCTAAACCCTTTGAGTAAAAAACGTTCTCTGGTTCTTTCGTTGATGACATCAATATAACTGGATGAATCTGTTAACAAAAGTACATCACTGGAATTGGAAAAAACTTTTAGCACTTGCCCAACAACACCAGAACTTGCAAGTACGGGGTCTCCAACATTTACACCTTGATTTTGACCTTGATTAACCTGTATCACTTTTTGAAACGGACTTAAACCAACTGACTGAACCGAAGTTCCCACGATGTTGATGCTTTGCTCCTCTTTCATGAAAAGCAGTTCTTTTAAACGCTTGTTTTGTTCTTGCATTTCGAGCAATTGAATCACCCTTAGCTCAAGTTGCTTGTTCTTTTCGTTAAGTAATGCGTTTTGTTTTTTTTGCCCCAGCACAAACACATAATCGTCAAAAGCAGATGCCACTTTTTCAGACGCACCCATCACAATCCAACGCACTGGTTTGCTTAGTAGTAAAAGCGTTTTTTCTAAAAAATTTGTTTGATCTTTTTTAACAATGCTGTTGGCCAACAACTGAATCACAAAGTAAATCACGAAAAAAAACAACAATATGATTTTTAACTTTCGACTCATGTTGTTTGTTTCGACCGATGACTTTGATGCGCATTAGAAAGGTAATGCATAAAATTTCTATGTGGTGGTCACAAGCTTCATGAGTTCTGGGTTTTCCAGTACCTTGCCTGATCCCAAAACAACGGAATGTAATGGATTATCTGCGACCATGACAGGCAAATTGGTTTCTTCTCTAAGTAAAATGTCCAAATTTCTAAGCAAGGCCCCCCCACCGGTTAACACAATGCCTTTGTCCACTATATCAGCAGCCAATTCGGGTGGTGTTTTTTCCAAAGCCACTTTTATGGCATCCACAATCATTCGAAGGCACTCTCCCAAAGCTTCTCTAACTTCTTGGGATGTGACCTCTATGGTTCTGGGTATTCCGGCAACCAAATCTCGCCCCTTGACCTCCATTTTCTTCTCTTGTTCAAGGGGGTAGGCCGACCCAAGTTCCACTTTGATGTCTTCAGCAGTTCTTGAACCGATCATGAGGTTGTATTTTCTTTTGACAAAATTTGTGATTGATTCGTCCATTTTATCGCCTGCCATACGAATGGATTTTGAATAAACAATACCGGATAGAGATATGATGGCGACCTCAGTCGTACCTCCACCTATATCCACCACCATGTTTCCAGAAGGTTCCGCAATGGACAGTCCTGCACCAATGGCTGCGGCCATGGGCTCATCAATCAAAAGAACTTCCCTCGCTCCAGCAGCATAGGCTGATTCTTTAACGGCACGTCTTTCCACGTCTGTGATTCCATATGGGACACAAATGATGACACGAGGCCTTAACCAAGAAGATCGGTTTTGTGCCGATTGAATAAAGTACTTGAGCATTGCGCCTGTCACTTCAAAGTTGGCGATCACTCCATCTTTGACAGGTCTAACTGCGATGATGGAACCAGGTGTACGTCCCAGCATATCTTTGGCTTCCTTACCCACGGCCAATACTTTTTTGCGCTTTCTTTCATCGGTCGACACAGCAACGACGGAAGGCTCGTTCTTCACGACACCTTTGCCACGAACATATACAAGCGTGTTGGCCGTTCCTAAATCTATGGCCATGTCGCTTGAGAAAAAACCCATGATTGAATCTAAAATCACAGGCCTAAAATACATAAATCTCAAAGAACGATCCAATAAAATCTTGATTTTTAAAGGTATTTGAATAGCTTAGGGCTGCTTTAATTTACAGAAAGGGTCGTAGCATGCTCATTCAATCGTTTCGCAAAGGCGCTTCTTCTTGGCTGATCAAGTTTTTTTTGGCACTCATCGGGGTGTCCATGATTTCTTTTTATGGTTTTAGAGATTCTTCCAGCCTTCAAAGGGGTGTCATGGCTTCGATTGACGGACAAGACATACTTGCACAGGATGTAAAAGCGAGAACGCAAAACCTATTGGATTATTATAGAAACATGGGCTTGTTCAAAACTGAAATTCCTGACTTTTTAATTGAAAACATGCAATCCAGAGTTTTGGATGGCCTCATCACTCAAACTTTGGAGTTTAAAGAGGCCAAGCAAATGGGATTTGTTTCATCAAATGAACAGATTCGACAAAACATCCAAGAAGAATTCAAATCCTTGGGACAAGATTTTAGTTTTGAGCAATACAAACGCGTACTTGAAATGCGTGTTGGCAAAACCCCGACACAATATGAACAAGAAAAATCTAAGGAGATCATAGCCAATGAATTTAAAAAGACGTTCATTTTTGCAACTGCATTGAGTGACTTGGAATCAAAAATAAATTATGAAGGCGTTAACGATAAAACCGTCCTTCAATACATCAAGTTTCAATCCAAAACACTATCCGATTTAACTGAACCCAAGAACATCAAAAGCAGTGACTTGCAGGTTTTCTATGAGAAAAACAAAACCAAATACAAAGAACCTGAAAAAAGAAAATTACTGATCGCATCGGCCATGTTGGAAGCGCACCTTGAAAAACCAAGCGAAAGCGAATTGAGCAAAATTCTTAAAGCTCAATTTTCCGGAAACAACAGAACCAAGGGCTTGGGACAAAGGTTTCATGCCTCACACATTCTCATTCGAAGCGATGATAAAACCGACAAGATTAAAGCCAAAGCAAAAGCCTCCCAGCTGCATCAGCGTATTTTAAAAGGTGAATCCTTCACCAAACTGGCTGATCAATTCAACATGGACAGCGCTGGAAAATCACATGGAGATCTGGGTTATTTTGGCGAAGGCGACATGACCAAGAATTTTGAAGCCGCATTGCTGACACTCAAGCCCGCAGACACATCCAAACCCATTGAGACGGAATTTGGGTTCCACATCATCATGCTACACGACAAAATCGACAAAGGAGAGCTCACCGTATCTAGATTGAAAAACGAACTGACGTACATATGGAAAAACTCACAATTGAGGGATACAAAAATAAAAACAACATTGTTGGCAAAAGCAAAACAAGAGCTTGAATCATCTCTTGGCAACAATGATGCTTCAAAAGTCATTTCAACTGACGCCCTAAAACCTACCGACCCCATTGATTCCTTGTATTTTAGACACGATGGCATGACCCTCATGCAAGCTTCTAAATCTTTGCAGGTGGGACAATCCTCGGGTTTGATTGAATCCGCTCAAAACCCGGTGGTTTACATGATTAAGGTTAAAGAGATCATACCCGGTCACGATTTAACACTCGAGCAAGCCAAAGCATCCGTGAGATCGGATTTTGTTATAGAAAAATCCAAAGAGCAGCTGGCTCTTTTGGCCAATCAAAGCTTGCAGGACCTTAAAGACAAAAAAACAAACTTGGATCAGTTGACCAAGAAATACAATTTAAAAATTGAAACCACTGAACCTTTTTTGAGAAACAACGATCAATCGCTTGGGGCTTTGGGTAGCAATGAAGCGATGGTGAAGGATGCTTTTTTAAAAAACACTGACGATTTTATAGATCACGTTGTTGAGAACAACACAGACAAGTATATTGTGCAAATCAAACAACGCATTTTGCCCAATTGGGAAAACCACGGCACAGAAAAAGAAAAACTAAAAACCACATTAACCGAAACCCAAGCGCTCGGAATATATGAGTCATGGATCGAACATCAAAAGTCTAAAGCTAAAATCACTCGTCACAACAATTCCTAGTTTTCAATGATCATGAAAATAATAAACAAGATGGTTTGGGATGATTTGCTAAGGCCTTCTCATTTGAAAAAATCAAGCCCACCGCCCAACATGACGATGCATAGGGATAACGAACGAGCCAAAGCAAAAAATACAGTCAATGATGGATAAGCCTGTAGAAAAAAATCTCATCGATGTTTTCCCTTTTGCTGGTCCTTTCACGCACCAAGGCCGTGATCAAGCCGTCTTGATGATCCATGGATTTACCGGCACCCCCGGGGAACTGAGACCCCTTGGAGATTACATCCATCAAACATTTTCATGGCACGTTCATTGTCCCTTGCTTCCTGGGCATGGGACAACACTGAAGGACTTAGAAAAAATTAAATCCAAACAATATGATGAATTTGTGCAAGATGAATTCAATGCCCTCAAAAGAAGATTCTCAAAAATACATTTGGTTGGACTATCCATGGGGTCATGCTTGGTTCTTGACTTATGTTTGAATGAAACCAAACACGTGACTTCTGTTTCGTTTCTGGCTCCAGCCTTATGGCTTTATCAGCCTCTGTTTCATTGGATTGTCTCTTCTTTTAGGTTCATGCCTTTGGATCACTGTCGTGTTAGATTTTTAAAACCACCCAAGAAAGATCCAAATCACATCACGTACAAGGCTTTTCCAATCAAAGCGTTGAAGGAGTTTTCTTTGGTCATCGCAAGGGCAAGAAGTTTATCCAAAAACATCAAAACGCCTTCATTGATTGCGCATTCACTCGCCGATAGAACCGTTCGAAGTAAATCAGCTTATTTTTTATTTGAGCATTGCTCACATGAAATCAAAACGTTGATCACACTTAAAAACGCCATTCACCCTCTGCCTTTGAGCCAAGAAAACACTGTGCTGTTTGATGCATTCAATGATTTTTATAAAAAAATAGTATGATGGTTACGCGATTTTTCCGATCACAACCGTAACGTCATCGGCCCTCGGTACGCTTCCGTAAAACCGGTAAGCATCTTCAATCAGTGTTTTGACCATGTGATCACATGGACTTGAATAATTTTCCTTAATCAACTTTAACACCCTGTTTTTTCCATATTGTATTTTATTCTCGTTGACACACTCCAAAAGACCATCCGTATACCAAACCAAAACATCACCGCTGATCAAATCCAACACTTGCTCTTCGTAATGAACAGAAGGGCTCTCTCCCAATCTTTCGCTGGGTGGACTTTTTAATATGGTTGACTTCAATTCGCCATTTTCCATCCGACATAAAAAGGGTCTGTTGTGTCCTGCATTGGCATAAAAAAGCTTTTTGTTTTGAATATCAACGATGGATGCAAAAAACGTCATCAGTAGTTTTCCTTGAGTGGATTCCATCAACATCGAATTGAGGTATTCCAACATTTCATTGGTCGCAAATTTTCTTTGCATGACGTTTTCAGCAAACTGAATACCTTTGAAAAAACCATTGGATATGGCCGTCACAAGCGCGGCGGGCATTCCGTGTCCGGTCACGTCTCCGATCATCACCTGTACTTTTTGTCCCCTCTCATCTGGCGTGTACCC
>JAYRVV010000007.1:0-5793 GCA_041918415.1 Bdellovibrionota bacterium
GTCGATGGGTTTTGATAATTGGATTGGTTGAATGTAATGGCTTTGATCATCTTCATGCATGGAAGAGACGCAATTTGGGGAACTTGGACATCGTTTTAATTCACTGGCCACAATCAAACCTTGACCCAAACTAAGCAATAAAACAATTAAAACCTGTATTTTCATGATGATGAACCAATAAAAAAGGCGCGTTTTGGCGCGCCTTTTTTTATCATTAGCTAATCATTGCCTATGTTGGAGGCTGTGTTTCGCCTTCCCTATCGTCTTTATATTGCTCTTCGCAGCTTAGCTCCTCATTTTTGGAGTATCTGCCATCTAAGTCGATGCACTCTTGGATCACTTTGACATCCAAATCAAGCAAGTTGATGGCGACAAAGTTATCAGCCGTGCAATCCCAATGTTGGCTTGAGAGCGTTGCTGTGTCCGGGGCGACATAATCAACTTCGCAGTTGCTTCCAATTGAGCTAAACCAAGGAGACTGCGAATTCTCTACGCGCTCACAGATATTGTCTTGACCCTCTTTGGCCATTGAAAAGGATTCCGTAAATGAAATACCTTCTTGCACACAAATCGGATTTGTACCGTTGTAAATACCGGCTGGATCCGTTGAGCCTGGTGGGGGTGGGCAATAATAGTTTCCACCGCCAGAATCATAGGCAGGAAATGCGTTTGCACCGGTAAACACGCCCGATCCAAAACCCTGTCCTGCAGCTATACAAACATCGTTTTGATGATAAAATGAATAATTTGTATCATCACAATTCGTGCTTGTTTGATAGAATTTACCCTCAAATGAACCATCAAATGTGTTTTTCATTTGCTCTTTGTTACCCGTCAATGTTGCAAAGCCCTTGTGGCAGTGGGTGTTGGTTCCAAAGTTACCACTCTCATCGTGAGATGAAACCAAGCTAAATTCAGTAATCTCAGTTTCACCGTCTTTTTTACTACCTTTGGCCGTCAAGGTTAACTCTCCTGTGCCATCACCGCTAAAAGGTACGGTGTTGCTTGGGTTTTGAGGATCGACTTGTGTGCCATCGTAGGCAAAAGAATGCACAGAGCTGGCTGAGACGCCATCGTCTGTCTCACAAACATTCAAATACTCAGTGGGTGTTGTTGCATCACCTTTGCATCCATGAAATTGCAAACAACGTTTTCCATTATTGGTGTATTTTGCTATTCTTAATTTCATCGCTTTTTCGCTTCCGCCTTCACCGTCTGCGCCAGAAACCTCGTAATACGAAAAGGTTTCATCCAATATTTTAAATTCCTTAATATTCTCTTCAACTTTGCCAATAAAACAAAGTGGCGTACGAATTTGATTGAAGTTGTTGAGCATGCGTTGACGATCTTGCTTATAATGGCATCCCATCATTGAAAAAGGACCCGATGTTTCTTGTGCTTTGGTGCTTGAAAATTTGCTTGAAGATGAATCTTCAACGTCAAAGAGTAAACCCTCTAAAGCATTAAAAGTTGAACTAACATCACTCACGCTGGTTGCATCCAACTCAGAAGACGATCCCCCTGAGCAGCCCTGCAAAACCAAAACCGTACATAAAACGCTTAACCATTTTTTCATGAATTCTCCTTCAATGTGTATCAATGATATAACGACCAAAGTGAAGCGGCCGTTTTTAATAAAGATTATTGTGCGCGCGAAATTGATAAAATTCAACAGTAAAATTTCTTTTTTTAAAAAACCAAAATGTCTAACGATTTTAATGTCCTGCAATTTGACGAAGCGCTTCAAAAAGCACCACCCCAACCGAGGTTGATAAATTTAAACTTCGAACTTGACCGGGCGTGGGTATGCGAAGCAATGCATCACAATAACGCTCCTTTAATTTTATTGGTAGGCCATTGACCTCACTGCCAAAAATTAAAACCGCATTTTTTTGAAAAGATTCCTCCCAATAAGTTTTTTGAGCAAAGCGTGAAAACAAGTAGGGTGTTTTATTGCTTGTGTCTAGCCAAGCAATAAAATCATCCAAACTTTCATGCACCGTTAAATCAATATCTTTCCAATAATCCAATCCACCCCTTTTAAGGTATCGATCATCCAATGAGTATCCAAGTGGTTTGACCAGATGCAAACTCGAAGCGGTGGCCACACATGTTCTGCCCACATTGCCCGTGTTAAAGGGAATTTGAGGTTGAACCAAAACAATGTCTAAACCTTTTAAAATCATGTAAAGTTACCCTTCATATGAAAAACGAAGAGAAAGTTCAACGTCTTTTATGGCTGGACATGGAAATGACGGGCCTGGATCCAAACACGTGTGCCATTTTGGAGATTGCAGCCATCGTGACGGATCTGGATTTTCATTGCTTGGATCAATACGAAGCGGTGGTGTTTCAAAATCAAGAGACGCTTGATCTCATGGACGATTGGTGCAAAAAAACACATGGACAAAGTGGTTTGACAGATAAAGTAAAAAACGGTTTACCCCTGAATAAGGTTGAAAAAGACTTCATCATTTGGGTTAAACCCTATTTTAACGACAAAAAAATCATTCTGTGTGGCAACACAATTGGCCAAGATCGCAAGTTCATTGAAAAATACATGCCCGATTTGGAAAAGCGACTGCACTATCGAATGCTGGATGTTTCATCGTTTAAAATTCTTTTTAAAAATAAGTTTAATGTTGAATTTAAAAAGAAAGAGACTCACCGCGCATTAAGTGACATCGAAGAATCCATTGAAGAATTAAAAACATACCTTCATCACATCAAGGTTTAAACTTTTATTCGGGTAACGAATCCAATATTTCTTTGGCTGTTTTTTTTAAAAGGGGATGCACCCACTGTGGGTTAAGCTCAGCTAAAGGTGCCATGACAAATCTTCTCTCGTGCATCCTTGGATGTGGCACACACAATTGATCGGTGTGTATCGTTTCATTTTCATAAACAATCAAATCCAAATCGATTTCCCTTGGCGCACCCTTTTCACTTCGCGATCGACCCATGTCTTGTTCAATGCGCATCAACTCATCCAATATCTCTTGAGGTGAAAAATCAGTCTCAATTTCGACAACCGCATTAATGTATTTGGGTATCGATTGACCCTTTTGATGGTCGAACAATAAGGCCTCAGTTTCACTTAATGTTGAAATTTTTTTAACGCGTGAAAAAGCCCGCATTTCATGCACGGCTTGCAATACCAAAGCTTCACGATCACCCAAATTGCTACCCAACGCCACATAAACCAAAGCCATGATGGTTGGACCTACTATTCGCTTTTATCTTTTTTGTCGAGGACATTCCTTCTTTGCCAAGCACAGTGAAAAAAGTTAATCTGGCAACGCATGAAAGAAATCATCTATGGCATCGTTCAGGGATTAACGGAATTTCTTCCCGTTTCAAGCTCCGGGCATTTGGTTTTGGTGCAGGCCTTGTTCAACGATCACCCACCCTTAGCCTTTGACGTGCTTGTGCATCTGGCCACACTCTTGGCCACATTTGTTGTTTTTAGAAAAGAAATCACTTCGTTGTTTCATGGTTCTTCTCAAATATTCAAAGACAAAAACTTTTTAAGCCCAATGAAAAAGAAAGAAACCAAAACAATTTTTTTGATGTTAATCAGCACCGTGATCACAGGCATCATCGGATTGGCGCTTAAAAGCAGCGTGGAAAAAGCTTTTAGTAACGTCACATTTGTGGCGCTTGCTCTGATCATGACAGGCACTTATCTTTATTACGCCAGTCAAAAAAGATCATATCGAACCATGGAGGACTTAAAGATTCTTGATGCTGTTTTCATAGGATTGTTTCAGGGCATTGCCGTTATGCCCGGCATTTCACGATCGGGCATGTGCATCGCAACGGGCCTTATTCTTGGATGGGAAAGAAGATTGGTGGGGCAATACGCCTTTATCATTTCCATTCCTGCCATTTTGGGCGCTTTTGTCTTGACCGCTAAAGATCTGTTTGGTGCCAAGCTCAACTGGCTCTTCACAAGCCTTGGCTTTATCAGCGCCTTTGTTGTGGGTTATGTCTGCTTACGTTTATTGATTACTTGGATTGAGAAAGGAAAGCTGTCCTTCTTTGTTTATTATTGCTGGGCTGTTGGCTTCGTGACTTTGCTGGTCCAATTTTTTCTTCGATAACATTCGTTGGACAAATTGTGCCTGTCCATACAAAAGGTTTTTTAAAACAGATGGACGCATCTTCATCATCGATAGAATCAGCAAGGGGTTTTTGGACATGTTGATCAACATTTTGGACCATATGGGTCTACCAAACACATCAACCATGCTCATCCATGCCTGATCGATCTCTTCCTGACTTTCATCTAAAACTGTTTTTAAAATCATCCAAGGCTTTTTCAATGGCCAGAGGCATTCAATCCATGCAGCCGCTTCCATGTCAACAACCTGGCATGACGTTGCAGCGTACAGTGCCGCCTTTTGAGCTTCTTGACTCACCAACTCGTCAACGGTCAACATGCTTTGACTTTGTACTGCGTCCTTGAGCCCATGCTCACATTCACATGCATAAACGTGATTTGAATTGTCCATGTACACTTCTTTTGCAAAGATCAGCTCGCCTTTTTGCCTGGTTTTCACCAAAGCACCACAAAAGCCCAAGCCAATGAAAACGCAATTCTGTGGCAAACTCACCAAAGCCTCTTGTAAGCCCTTTTTGGCTTGTTTTGGTCCCATGCCGGTCACCACAAGATCACAGGCATTTGAATCAATGCTAACTTTGGCATGCAAATGACCATTTTTCTTTTCCCAATTTTTAACCCAAGTAACTTTTAAGTTTTTTATAAACAAATTGGCTTCATGGATCGATGCAAACAACAACGCTGTGTTTTTAAAATTCACGACTTCCTGCATGGTTTAGACAATAACTTAAAAAAACCAATTTGCACCATAAAATAAGGATTTCAAGTACAAAAAATAATAATCCCATTTATGTATAAATTTTTTGTAATATTTATAATAAATTAATTATATTAGGTTAATAATCCCACTTTTATCCATAATTACGTTTAATTTTATAAATTCCAGCCTTTTTAGCCCATAAAAGTATTGATTTATTGAATTTTTTGAATTCATTTGAATGATTCATGAATTTTAAATGTGCCAATTCATGACAAAGCGTATGAATTAAATGTGGATATGAAATCCAATTTCTGTCTTTAAGACGATGTAATCTAAGACGTATGGTCTTACTCTCATCGCATCTTCCAAAGCGACTGCGAACACGAGGATGCTCCAACTCAAGTTTTCTTAGCTTTAGTTTAAACTTGCGAGCAATTTTCCTGGCATCTTTTCTAAGCTTAGAAAGCAGTTTGTTCTCGCTCATTTCAAAGCCTCCTCTCATCAGAATAACGCAAAAGGATATCATAGAACAAGTTCAAATTTAAAACCCCTTAAAACCATTAAAAAAAACCATAAGAACATTTTCTTTGGCTTATGCTAGAATCTATCCATGGCTTTAGATGGTAGTCCAAAAAAATTTGCACTGGATGTGGCCGGTGGGCTTGCATTCATTAACCTTAACACACTCAAAAGATACACTCCCGTTGAGGTTAAAAAGATCCTTGAAGGCTTGGAACTTGTATCCAAAGAGTTAAGGTCTACAGCCATTGAAAGCGGAGACATTGAAGGCTTGAAACAAAAGGGTCTTAGAAGTCAAAGGGTCCATGGTGCCATACGAACCATCAACACTTACCTCAAAGAACTTGAAAAGATGAAGCAGTTAAATTTTTTAAGAAAAAAACCAAACTCGTAAATTAGCTGACCCTGAAAAAATCAATGAAAGGCTTGTATCTTGGGTTTTGGAAGAAAA
>JAYRVV010000008.1:0-2085 GCA_041918415.1 Bdellovibrionota bacterium
ACTAATCTTGGCAGTTCGTCCGTCTGGTTTACATCTGGTTTGTCTAAGTTTCTCCACTCACGAAACCTTGCCTTCATATTGAGCTCCCATATTCTGGCGTTCATTGACTTTGAGACAGAGACATTGCCTTTTCGATAATTTGTAGTCTCTAGGCCATCAATTCCCTTTTTCTCCCAGAATAATCTACATTTCTCAAAGGCCACGTTCTTCGCGTCGGAAAATGCCTTATGTCTTTTTACCCATTCAAATAAAGAATCTCTATTTACGTCGATAACGGCACCGAAACTCTCAAATGAAAGGCCTGATTTCATGTGATCGATTAGCATTTTGCAATACTTAGGCTTGTATTTTGTAGGACGCATCTAGCGACTTCTCGCATTCTAAGAGTTTTCACTCTTTAACAAATCCCCTCACCATTCGGCAAGGGGCATGATTTGCTTAAATCTATTTCTTTTTTCCGCCTTTTTTGGCTTTTCGTTTGGCTTTTTTCATAACTTTCTTCTTTTTTGCCATGTTCTAGGCTCCTTTGTTAAGTTCTATTTCCATTTCAGTCAATGCCGCCTGCTTTTGAGCCAGGTCTGTTTGCATTTGCCTGACTTCTCGATCAAGGGCTAGGATGCGTTCGCACTTAACCCTGTACTGATCGTGTGTCATGGGCCTGGGGATTTCAACAAAATCAATATCTTGATTCATATTGCACCCTCCTAGCTATAGTGTGTCATTGATCTGTGATAACGCAAGCGGTTATTTGGGAGGCCCCGGGAGTCCATACCCCCGGAGCATGGCAAAATACTTTAGTAGCGTAGTGTTCAATTGCGATCAGGATAAATTGCTCTAATGTTTTTTGGCAAGCTTTGATTGTAGCTCTGGATATTTGTCTAGAACGTCAGGTATCAATTAAGAATCATATACACAAAAATTACCAGCTTCATCAGATTTCGCTTAAGTCTGGTTTGTCGTGTTTTTTAAAATATTCTTCTCTGAGTTTGGCCTCTTTCATAGCCCTTTGATCGTGCGGCGGGTCTGAGTAGATCGGGTGAATGCTAAGCCCTAGATCATCGGAGCGCCAAAGATTACATAAAAACTCGTCTTGATATGGGCAATCGGGCCATTGGCTAAAGCATTTTTTGTCAGTCACGAATTAACCAAGCTGATAAGTAAGTCTCTGAATTGTAGTGGTGTTAAGGTTCTTTGTTTTTTTGATAATCTCTGACATATTCCAGTTTTGATTTTACGCGCACGCTCTTCTTTTGAATGATAACCCTCATCTAATAAATCTTTTCCAGGGCATTTGCCCCAAATTAATTCTTTAAAATCAATGTTTACGCCGTATAGCCATGTTAGTTTCTGCGCCATATGCCCGTAATGACCTTGAGCAACAGAGCATGATCGTCCGCCGTATTTGTCTGCTTGACTCCAACCTAGACTAGGTCTTGGAAGTCCATAAAAATCAAATGCGTGACTTGCTTCTGGGTGTTCCAATATACCCCCAAACATTCTAACAGCCCAGAGAGCATGAGCAAAACACCCATTATCATCGCCTAAAAGCTTTTGATTTTTGGTGCCATGTAGCATTGGACCGCCTCCCCAGTATCGCCCCCAACGTTCACACGGGGGATGAGCTATAACTTTATGTGGACCTTTGTAAAGCCTTGCATCTCGTTCTTTGTCCCACACATCTATCCCGTCAATGCAATAAGGACCAGGCTTAAGAACGAATAGTGCTGCTATCATTGACTCCTCTTTTAATCCTATAAATCCTTGTCAATTCTTCTTAACATTACCCAGTATGTTTGTGATCTAGGTCCGTCTTTTGTTAAATGGCCGAATAATGGCTCCCATGGTCCCAAAAGCTTAAGAACCTTTGAAAGCTTGATATCGTGTGTGTTCCATTTGAAAGCCATTAGCGCATTTGGTTTTGTTATTTTCCATACTTCTCGGCCAGCACACTCAACCGTTTCTAAAATTTCCCTTGTAGTGTGATAGCCATAAGCTTTTGAAAAGTTCGAATTCGGTCCGCAATTCATATGTGGCGGATCAAAGACTACCAAATTATATCCGGATCCGGCGGATTCTGGAATTTTG
>JAYRVV010000009.1:0-1767 GCA_041918415.1 Bdellovibrionota bacterium
CAACACATTGTCTCTAAGCAAACGCACCTTAGCAGAACGTGTGATTTTTCCATTTTGAACTATACAACCTGCAATGGTTCCAATCTTTGGAATGTTGAATGTCTCTCTCACCATCGCCCGACCCAAGACCTTTTCAACTTGTTTGGGTTTGAGTAAACCGGCCATGGCCTTTAAAATATCGTCAGACAATTCATAAATGATTTCATAGGTTCGAATTTCAACGCCATGTTGTGCGGCCAACTTTCGAACTTGA
The DNA here is from genome assembly GCA_041918415.1 of Bdellovibrionota bacterium. Lineage (GTDB taxonomy): Bacteria > Bdellovibrionota_G > JALEGL01 > JALEGL01 > JALEGL01 > JAYRVV01. Next base: position 254 of record JAYRVV010000009.1, read on the forward strand.
CCATCGGGTCTTATGTGAAACGCCACGATGATTGCACCAGAAGCACTGGCGAGCATCACGTCGTTTTCAGACACACCACCAACAGCACCATGAATCACTTTCACGGTTACTTTTGCAGTTGACAGCTCTTCCAACGCTTTGGTCAAAACTTCCACGGAACCCGCGGTATCAGCCTTAATCAAAATTTTCAGTTCCTTTACATCGCCCTCAGCAATTTTTTGATACAAATCATCCAGGGATACTTTGCTTGATTTGGCCAATTCTTTTTGACGGATCTGATTGTATCTAAGTTGTGCGATTTCTTTTGCTTTTCTTTCATCAGCCACGGCACTGAACGTGTCCCCCGCCATGCAAACTCCTGACAAACCCATCACCTCAACGGCATATGAAGGCCCTGCTGACTTCACACGAAAAGTTTTATCGTCCCTCATGGCCTTAACCTTACCAAAGAATGTACCAGCCACAATCATGTCACCTTCATTGAGCGTTCCATCTTGAACCAAGATTGTGGTTACAACGCCACGTTGCTTATCCAGACTGGCTTCCAGCACAACACCTTTGGCCGGTCTTTTAAAATTGGCTTTAAGCTCAAGCACTTCGGCTTGCAACAAAACAACCTCCAATAAGCTTGAAATGCCTTCACCCGTTTTGGCGGACACAGGCACATAAATGGTTTGACCACCCCACTCTTCGGGCACCATCCCAAACTCTGTTAATTCTTTCTTAATCTTATCCATGTTGAAACCTGGCTTGTCCTTTTTATTGACCGCCACAATAATGGACACCTTCGCATTTTGTGCATGACTGATGGCCTCTTTTGTTTGAGGCATCACGCCATCATCTCCTGCAACAACCAAAATCACGATATCCGTAACCTTTGCACCACGTGCGCGCATACCTGTGAAAGCTTGGTGGCCCGGTGTATCTATGAACGTCACCCATTTGCCATTTTGTGTTTTAACCGTATAAGCACCAATGTGCTGTGTGATGCCACCTGCTTCTTTTGATGCGACATCGGATTCACGAATCTTATCCAACAAAGATGTTTTGCCATGATCCACGTGACCCATGACCGTAACAACGGGAGGCCTCAATTTAAGATCTTGAGGCAAAGCTTTGATCACATCCTCTTGTTCATTAAGCAAATCGTCCGCAGCAATTGCAACGTTCTCAATTTCATACCCAAATTCATTGGACACCAATGTGGCCGTGTCCATATCGATGATCTGATTGATCGTCACCATCATGCCAAGCCCCAAAAGCTTACTCATCACTTCACCGACTTTGACACTCATTTTTTTGGCCAAATCACCGACCGTGATTGTGTCAGAAATTCGAATGATTCTTTTGAGTGCCTTGGGCACCGTTTGCTCTTTTTGACCGGTTCGAACTTGAGGTGTGGAAGACTTTTTCTTTCGTGCTTGATTGAATCCACCCTTAACCTTGTTGACGTCTCTGATCTCAATGATTTCTTTACGACCTAACCCTGTAGGAGCGACGTTTGTAACTTGATC
>JAYRVV010000010.1:0-1621 GCA_041918415.1 Bdellovibrionota bacterium
AAACATCTTGAAAAGGAATTTAAACGTAATCGCATACGAACGCTTTCGTATGAACTTGGCTTTGAAAGTTTAGAAATTTCTGGTTTGGTTGATGTCATAAAAGCTGCTGTTTTTCCAAACAATCCGATTCATGTGGTCGCTGCTTTAAAATCAATTTACTTTGCTTTGAGTGACAAGGATTTATTTGATCTTAAGACCTTATGCTCAAACTTTGATTACACTCAAATGCAAGTGGGTTTTCCTAAAGCACATGTTCAAAAGGCCATTGACACGTTAAAAAGTTTGCATCAAAGCATCTTTGAAAAACCCATTGAAGCCATGTCTTTGTTCATCAATCAAACCTTAGCCCATTATCGTGCATATTGCATGGAGGGCATGAAAGAGAAAATGGATGCCATTGATGCCTTCATGAAGCAGTACATTACATTTTTACACGATGTCGATCCATCCATTCTTGCATTTTTGCAATGGGTTGATTCAAATGAATCCTTAAACACTTCATTGGATCAGCCGGTTTCTAAATCTGATGATGCTGTTAATTTTTTAACCATTCATAAATCCAAGGGCTTAGAATTTGAAGTGGTTGTGGTGTGTATGCTCAACGTAAACAATACAAAAAATCCAAGCTCCATCGTGCACCATAACAGCCAACGCTACGAAATTGGTTTTGGCTCAAAAGATGAGAGATTTTGCACTGACAATTACGAAAACTTGTTGGAGCAAGAAAAAAGCGAACTTCAAAATGAAAAATTAAGACTACTTTATGTGGCCATGACAAGAGCCAAAAGTATTTTGGCTTATACGGATTTGTTTGAAGCAAAGAGCAACGGCTTTCTCTCCATGATTAAGCCATGCATCAACAACCAATATGAAAGCCCTTGGAACGCTTTAAGTGAAAAACGACCAAGCTCTCAACATGAATCAAACATCGACGTTACAGACATGCACCATCGATTAATTGAGCAAAGACAGCACCTTCAAAAACTTTATGAATCAAGTCAATTTGAAGATAAGGACAGCCAATTGCCATTTTTTATTCATGAAGCTGCATATTTTGGAAGTGCATACCATTATTGCATGCAACATTTAAATGAAGATGTTGAACGATTATGTGAAAATGCATCGTTTCTTTTTTCATGCTCGGATAAAAAGCAAAAACTGATTGACTGTGTTTCAAACACTCTAAAGAGCGATCTTTTTAAACGTATTCAAAATGCTCTAACGGTTTATCGTGAATACCCCGTTGTTTTAAATCAACATGGGAACATCATTCACGCCTATGTTGATGTTTTGTTTAAAGAAAATGATTTATGGTTTTTGGTTGATTATAAAACCGATGACTCATCCAACATTGCGAAGCATAAAAAACAACTTGAATTTTACAAATCAGCCATTGAATCCGTAAGTTCGATTCGCATTCATGACATGTACATCTATTTTGCAACTGAAATGAAAACCATAAGCTTACTTTAGTCGTTCCTAAAGAAATCAACGATAGGCTACTATCTTGATTCAGGAGAAAAAATAAGCAAATTCCAGAGGGCCTCAAAAAGTGCCAGATGCGAGGCTTTGAGGCCAAATCGCCCGGAGGTGGACTTTTAGTCCATTGAGGACGATTTGG
>JAYRVV010000011.1:0-5863 GCA_041918415.1 Bdellovibrionota bacterium
TGTCAGCAAACAAGGAAGAATACGAGAAGTCGCACCTTTACCGCATCCGCCACAGTACCGCGCACGTGATGGCCGAAGCCGTTTTGGAAAAATTCCCCACTGGCCGGGTGGCTATCGGCCCGCCCATTGAGGATGGTTTTTATTACGATTTTGACCTGCCCCGGTCGCTTACTCCAGAAGACCTGGCGGAAATTGAAGAGCGCATGAAGCAGCTGATTGCCCAAAAGGAGAGTTTCAACTGTGAGGAAATTTCCGCGCAGGATGCACGCAAACTCTTCACGGCTTCGGATTCAAGCGACGATCCGCAAGGCGCGAAGCTTGTGATGCAAAACAAAAACACCACAAAAAAAATAAAAGTAAAAAATGAAGTCCCAAAAAATATCAAAAACAAGACAAAAGAAAACAAAGAAATGATGGTCATGAGTAACAATATACAAATGGAAAAAGAAACAAAAAGTTCAATGGGCCTAACGCCTGCAAATAAAAGCATGAGATCCGTTCGGTTGTTAAGATGCTTTTGTAAAACCTGAACGATCAATAAATGTCCCGAAAATGTTAGCAATGTCCAAATGAGGCCAGCGGCTGATTGTGCAGACATGGTTAAATTGACGCCAAAACTAAAAATAAAAAGGGTCACCGTTGAAAACAAAAGACAAGAAAACAGTGAATCTTTGGATCGCATCTCCAACTTGATGAGTGCTTTGGTTATGAGACAAATCGATTTCATGTGAGTTTTCCATCCAAAAGTTCAAATTGACGGGATGGGTTCTTAAAAAGATGGGGTGAATGCGAAGCGATCAGGTACGTTCTTTTGAGTCGATCATTTTCAATCCACGTCATCAATTCATCTTGAGCTTGTGCGTCCAGACCTGATTCCGGTTCATCCCAGATCACTATGGCCGGATTGAACAACAATGAACGAATGATGTTGGCTTTTTGTTTTTCGCCTTTGGAAAATAAACGAATTTTTTGATTGTACAGTTTTTTCATGTTGCTCATGAATGGAAAATCGCAAGTTTGCTCGCTTATGGGTTCTTGATGGTTGATTTGGTTGAGTAAATTAATGTTTTCCCAAAACGTCATCTCATCGAAAAAGAGCGATTGATTACAAACATAACCCATGCGTTGTTTAACGTGTTCAATGTCATTGTTATCATCGCTGTAAAATCGTATGGATCCTTTGCTTGGGTTTTTGATGGTTGCCAAAATCTCAAAGAGTGTGGATTTGCCTGATCCGTTTGGTCCGGTAAACAAATGTAAGCCATGATGATGAACATCTATTTGAATGTCCTTTAAAATAACTTTGTTGTAACCAAAAAATGAAACCTGATTTAATGTGATGCAAACAGGTTTATTCAAGGTGCTCATTTTGCTTACTCAAATTAAAAAGTAAACTTCGAATCAGTTGAGATTTCTTTTTTAAATCCTTGCTGGTTTGAAAGTCACTTGATTTTTCAATGTCAGCCAATCTTTTGAGCAAGGTTTCTTTCATGTTTTTTAGATCAAGGGTTTGTTTGCCCAAGCCAAACAAGGCGTACAGGGCAAAAGCCAAGACAATGAGTGATCCAATCACCAAAACAAAAAATTGAAGTTGATTTTTCATTGGCAATTTTTTGAAAGACAAGGTGTAGGATTCATCGGATAATAATTTGTTTGGCAGTGAGAGTCTGTTGTGCAATTTTCCAGTTCGATCATCAATGGACAGTTGCTCGGTTTTAACGTTGCTTTTGAATGTTAGATCAAAATTCTTTTCGTTGTAAAAATACGAATACGAAAATTCGATGAAAGGCTTTTGTACATCTTGATTGTGTGTGCTTGGCATGATGGGGTAACGCAACAGCAGGGCTTCTTGCTTTTCATTGATTTCAACCCATTTGGCATCTATGCCCGAAAGAAATGATAAATCAAAACCACCCTTGGGCAGTGATATGGATATCAATTCAGAATCAGTCGCAAAGGGTGTGTAAGCCATTGAGCTTGGGTTCATGATTTCAATAAGATGTTTGATTTTGAGCAATTGTTTTGAACCGTTGACATCAAAAACCAATGATTGCTTTAATGAAAGCTCTTGTGTTTTGGACATGCTTTCAAAGGCAGGAAAATGAGGAACGTTTAAAACGTGCTGGTTGTTTTGAAATGAAAACGGCCCCAACACGTAGGGAAAGTTTTGAAAAATATACCGAACAACAAATTGGTGGTTTTTACCATGATCCATGTTGTTAAACACATATGATCCATCACGGTTCAATTTGGTTTGTGAACCCATGATCTCTCTTGCATTTTCAAAAATTCCCAATTGCACAGGTTCTTTGACAAAAATGTTTTTCTTGTTTGAATCAAAAATAATTTTGCCTTGTATTTGTCCGGCCCAAACATGCGTGCCAAAAAGCCAAAAAATCAAAGCTAAAATTTTACAATGCCTTAATGTGCTGATCGATTTCATTTTGCGTTTTGTCCCATTGTTGTTGAGTTTGCTCCAATTTACTTAATATGCTTGCAGCTTGGTCCAAATATTTATCTTTAAGTTCAACATAATCTTCTTTGGAAAGTTTTGCTGTTTCATAATCAAAATCAATCTCTCTGATGGTCATTAAAACGTTGGCCTTTTCTTTTTTCAGCTTTTCAAGCAAATTTTGTGACTGGGTGTTGACGAAAAAATCAATGTGATCTTTTTTGTCAAACAGTGGGTAAAGGACGGCCAACAACACCAAAATCACCATCAACATGCTAATTGCGATTGTCATTGTCCTGGTCTCCGTACAATTCTTGGTCGATTGATTTTAAATACCTGTCCTTGTCGTTTTGAGCAATGTCTTGTGTTTGTGCTTGCGCTTTTGGGTCATGTTGAGGTTTGGGTGATTTCCATTTCTTGATGAAATATCCAACCAGTAAAACACCTAAAATCATCAAAAGGCTTGGTATGATCCAAGCGGCATGATTGAACCCTTCTTGCACAGGTTGCGTAAGGACGGTTTCTCCGTGTCGATCAATAAAGTATTTAAGGATGGTGGGCAAATCTTCACCGCGCGATATTCTGGCACTGATTTCAGCTTTGGCGGGTATGGCCCACTCAGGACACGAGCACGAAGCTAAATCCGGAAACCCGCAACCACATTGGCATTTGAGTTGTTTGGACACGTCATGCTCTGTTAAAGCCATGGCGGTTTTGAAAAAAAACAAAACCATGATGAAAAAAAGACGCTTGATGGATTTATGATACATGCGAGTCTCTGTTTCTTGGCCAAAGCACAATCACGCCACCCAAGATAACAAACAAGCCGCCAATCCATATCCATTGCACAAGAGGATTGATCACCACTTTTAGAAAAATGGCATTGTCTTTTGGGTCAAAGGTCAAAAGTGCGGTGTAAAAATCTTCTTTCAATGTTCGCAAAATGGCGATCTCTGTGCTTGGTTGACTTTCTTGATTGGGGTCTGAATTTTTATAAAAAATTCTGGAGGGTTTTAACAGGCCTGCCGGTTTTGAATTTCTCCAAACTTTTAGTTTGCTGGTGACATAATCAAAATGCTTGGTTGATCCTGACTGCAACTGGTCATATTGAATGGTGTAATGTTTGATTTTTGTGGTTTGTTTGACTTTTAACTTTACTTCTCTTTCAGTTTGAAAAGCATTTCCAGCAAAGCCAAAAAACAACAACACCACACCAAAATGCACAATGTAACCGCCATACCTTCTCTGATTGGATTTGATCAGATTGATGGTCGATGTGAAGGCATCCTCCTGAAATTGGTTTTGACGAGCCTTGATGCCGTGCTTGTACTCCATGATGATGGAGCTAAAAACAAAAGCACACAAAGCGATGCATACATTCACATAAATGTTGGTTAACCAATGGCTTGTTTTTGGTAGTAAAAAAAGGCAAGCAATGCTGGTTAAAATGGTCAACAAACTGGGAATGAAAAAATGTTGTTTCAATTGGTTGGCTGTGGTTTTTCTCCAGCCAACAATCGGACCAACGCCAGTTAACAGCAATAAAAACAAACCAATCGGCGCGAGCAGTGCATTGAAATAGGGAGGGCCAACGGTGATTTTTGAACCCCTGACCCACTCCGAAAGAACAGGAAACAAGGTGCCCCAAAGGATGGCGAAGGCCATGCCCACCAACACAAGGTTGTTAAGTAAAAAAGCGGTTTCCCTTGAAATCATGGAATCCAAAACACTTTGAGATTTAAGTTGATTGAGTCTGGCAAACAAAAGGCCAAATGAAAACATAATGACCAATGCAAGAAACACTAAAAAGTAACTGCCGATGTTTGATTGTGCGAATGAGTGCACGCTGGAAACAATGCCTGAGCGGGTCAAGAAGGTGCCCAGTAAAGTCATGATGAAAGACAAAATGACCAAAACCATGTTCCATGTTTTGAGCATGTCTCTTTTTTCTTGGATGATGGCTGAATGCAAAAAGGCGGTTGAAGTGAGCCATGGAATGAAGGCTGCATTTTCAACCGGATCCCAGGCCCAGTAACCACCCCAGCCCAAGACTTCATAAGCCCATGAGGCTCCCAATAAATTTCCAATGGAAAGAAAAAACCAGGCCAACAGAGACCAGAATCTAATTTCCTTGATCCAAACGTTATCCAGTCTTCCGGTGATCAGTGCGGCCATCGCAAAAGCAAAGGGTATGCTCATGCCCACGTAGCCCAAATACAAAGAAGTTGGGTGTATGATCATGTAATAATTTTGTAAAAGAGGGTTAAGGCCTTTGCCGTCTTTAACGGCGTAGGGAACTGTCTCAAATGGATTGGCCACAAAAATCAACAAAATCAAAAAGAACGCTGCGATCAAAGTGAGTGTGACAATCACGTAGGGTATCAGCGCTTGGTTTTTACCACGATTTTGAATCAACACACAGGTGCTAAGAACACATAAAATCAATAACCAAAAGAGTAAAGAGCCATCTTGGCCGCCCCACAGCGCTGCAAATTTGTAAAATGTTGGCATGGTCGTGTTTGTGTATTGTTGCACGTAAATGACATCAAATTGACCGGTCAAGAGACAAGTCAAAAGCATGACGGTCGCAAATAGCACCAAGAAAGAAACAGCATAAAGACCATTTTGAGCTGACACCAAAAGGGAGGGTCTTTTTAATTTTGCAGATAGGATGGCGCTCACAATGGTGTAAATGGCCAAGACAAGCGCGAAATGAAGTGAAAAATGACCGAGTTCGCTGTGATTCATTGGATTGTTTTTGTGTTTAGTCCAGGTTGAAGTTTTTCTTCATACCTTGAGGCGCATTTGGCCAGCACGTGTGAAGCTTGAAATTGATTGCTGGATAAAAGTGAACCGGAAACCACCACCTGAGCCTCGTCTTTAAACGTGTCAGGCATTGCGCCCGTGTATGTCACATCGATGACCTTATCGTTGTTTTGTACTTTAAAATTCCACGTCATGGTCTGATCATTTTTAACAATCGATTTAGGTAAAACCTGACCGGCCACTTTGATTTCTCGGTTTTGATATTTATTCAAGTCCAAAAGCAGCTCATCCACAGTGACATAGTAATGAGTGGACTTGGGCAATATGGATGTGACCATGATGGCCAAGCCCAACAAAATGAAAACGATCAGAATGATGGTTTGTGTTTGTTTAAGTTTCATGATTCGTGACGCGCAAATATATTTTATGCGCTAAATCAACACCCCTTTCGACGTCACTCATACTTGAGTTTGCACCAAAAGAAAAGCGAATCACGCTTTTGGCTTGTGCTTTTGAATAACCAATGCCCGTGATGACATGTGAAGGCATCAGCATGCCAGAAGAACAGGCCGAACCCATGGAAACGTCCATTCCTTCCAGGTCGGATAGGATGACAAAATTTTCTCCCGTCAGGTTTGGAAACAA
>JAYRVV010000012.1:0-2464 GCA_041918415.1 Bdellovibrionota bacterium
CATGGTATTGCGAATTATAAGCATCCCGTCAATTTGAACGAAAATAAGAAAATACCAGATGTTGAAATATTACCCTCAAAATCAAATCCAAGCGTAGCCATCGTGGATGATGAACGCTATAATTTATCGAGCATGTCACTTAAGTATTTTTTACTCAATGTTGATCGACATGTGTTCAATCAGTTGGCATACATGCCTGACGACCCTGCATTGAAAGTCGATATCAGCGTTAAAGCATTTGTCGATCAGGTGTATCAAGTGATTATGAAGGAGTATCAGGTTCCTCAATTTAAAATTCCAAAATACAGTGATTTGGATTTTTTTGAACGTTTTGAGCTTAATCCAAAGTCAAACACCAACTTGGTCCATATGATTTATCTTGCGTGTAAACGGTATCACATCAACGCAAAGTTATTAAAAATAACTTACACAAAAGACTACAAAGAGGTTGAAGACGACTTGTATATTTATTTTCCTGACTTTTTCAGCATGTATTCGCCGTCAACAAATCAGTGGTATGAAATCAGTCACTTTAATCAAAACTTTGTGATTTCAAAACATCTAATCGATTATCTTAAGTGGAAAAACGAACAATAGGTTTATTTAGGAGTTTTGAACACTTTGATAAAAAACTTAAATGTAAAAAATAAAATCACAGACCAAGATGTCAGCATCATGATCCAAGCAGAACTTGTCATTTGTTTTTCTCCTTGTCTTTAAGACCCTTGTACACCAAATAAGCAATGGCTAAAAAAACAATCGATAATAAAACACGTGTCATGTCAACCACCAGATGCTTGGTGGCCTGGCCTGTGACGGCATCAAACCAAACATAATTGTTTTCTCCCACGTGAAATATCTTTCCAATCACACTGTCGGGGGCCAGTGGCCATGATCCATTGGCCAAAGATTTAAACGCGTCACCCCAAGTGCCGGTGGGCTTGATCAGAGCTGTGATGAAAATAATCGAAATAAAATAAGGCGTGATGTATTTGATCACAAATTTAAAAATTTTTGGGACTTGAATGTCCGAACCTCGCGTGATTTCATCCCAGCCTTTGTCCATGCCAAAGATGTAGGCGAACACAAAAATTTCAAGCAAGGCAAACACAACCAAAGAAAATGTTCCCGTCCAAAAATCAAATTCATCAAACGCACCGCCGGGAAACAGCCACACACAAAATCCACCCAAGATAAAAAGGGTGGCACCAAGGGTCAACGCCGATTGCTTTCGATTGAAATTAAATTCATCTTCTAAAAACGCCATGATGGGTTGACCCATGGCCAACGAAGATGTGATGCCTGCAAAAAACAAAAGACCAAACCATAAAAGTCCGCCCAAAGGTGCCAAAATGGGCCCCCAGTTTTGAAAAAGTGTGGGTAAGGTTAAAAATCCAAGACCAAAGCCACTTCCCCCTGCTGTTGCTGCTTGCACGGCTTGAAGTCCTAAGTAAGCCGTTGCAATAGGAATCAATATTGTGCCACCCAAAATCACTTCGACGAATTCATTCATCCAGCCAGCGGATGCTGCGTTTAAAGCAATGTCATCTTTTTTTCTTAAATACGAGGCATAACAATGAATGGAGCCCATACCAACAGAAAGTGTAAAGAAGATTTGCCCTGCAGCAGCTAACCAAACTTTTGGATTGCCCAAGCCCGATAAATTAGGTTGCCATACAAAATTCAATCCTTCCCATGGGCTCTGAATGACTCCCGGATCGTTGATGGTCAGAGTCATTCCACGTACGGCCAAGACTGCACCAAATAAAATGAGTAAGGGCATGCCAATTTTAGAAGCGATTTCGACGCCTTTGGATAAACCTCTTGATAAAATCCACACATTTAAAAACAATACAATCACGAAAAAAATAGAGGCTTGAACTGGCAATGAAAATAAAGACGCTTCATGGACACCCAAGTAAGTGTCAAAAAACAACTTTGGATCCACGTTTGAAAAAGTTCCTTTGAGCGAATGAAAGCTATAAGCCAGTGTCCATGATTCCAAGTAGCAGTAATAAGCAGCGACCGTAAGGTTAGTAAAAATGCCAAAGACACCAATGTATTTAAGCCATTTGCTTTTACCCATGCGCATGAATTGACCGGGTGTGGAGTGGTGCCCAAATTGACCGCCATGCCTTCCAATGGCCCATTCAACCCATAAAAGTGGAATGCCCAAAAGGGCAAAGCTAACCAAGTAGGGTATGATGAAGGCGCCGCCTCCGTTTTGTGCGGCTTGAGCTGGAAATCGTAAAAAATTACCCAGACCAACGGCATTTCCAGCCATGGCCAAAATCAAACCAATGCGTGAACCCCAAGAATCTTTAACCGACATGTTTTAACCTCGTTGTATTTTGAATTTAAAGACCCTTAGAGCATTAATGCGTTCGACTGAATCGGTCAATAAAATAAATGGTTTATGGGGCTGTAGAATAATTGCCCATCTTCTTCGTTCTCGCTCACTCGC
>JAYRVV010000013.1:0-6622 GCA_041918415.1 Bdellovibrionota bacterium
GGAACACACTGTCCTTTGGGTTTTTGTACCAGAAATTGACCGTTTTGCACTGAGAATGTTTTATCATAAATTTTAAGTTTTTCGCTTGGCAATTGGTCGTCAAACACGGCCATCTTTTTCTTTCCAATAACAACCAAACGTTGTTCTTTAAAAGGATGCAACCAGCTTACAAAGATGTGGGCACGAACACCGTTTTGGAATACAAACGAACTCATCGTGCTATCCTGAACATTGGGTTGAATGTAGCTGCCACCCAAGGCATTGACCTGCAGTGGCATACAATCCATGAGCCAAAGTAAAACAGAAATATCATGTGGTGCAAAACTCCACAAAATGTTTTCTTCTGTTCGAATTTTTCCAAGGTTTAGGCGATTGGAGTAAATGTATTCAATGGAGCCCAGTTCATCGGATTGAACCAATTCTTTAAGCTTGACCACAGCTGGGTGATAGCGAAGCAAGTGTCCAACCATTAAGATTTTTTGATGTGCCTTCGAAAGTCCAATGAGTTCCTTTGCTTGTGTTGGTTTTAATGCCAAGGGTTTTTCGACCAAAACGTTTTTGTTTTTTAAAAGCGCTTCTTTACAAAGATCAAAATGCGTTAAAGCAGGCGTTGAAATGACGACGCCATTGACGCTTTCATCGCTGAGTACTTCATTGAAAGTCTGATAGTGTTTTAATTTTGGGTATCGATCTAAAATGGACTTGACGCTTTTGGGGTCAGGATCATAAATCCCAATGAGTGCATTCAATTCGACCAAAACCCTAACATGATTTTGTCCCCAGTAACCAGTACCTAGAACCACGATGTTTTTTTCCATTGTGAATCATGTTACGCAAAGTGAGATAGATCTCAATAAAAAAACTTTTTATCGAGCACCATGACCTGTAAGCATCACAAGGATGGTCTTCAGGATAATTTTAAAATCAAGAATGTAAGATCTGTTTCGAATGTAGTGCATATCGTAAAGATGCTTGTGTCTAGCGCCCATGGCACTGTCTGTGTAACCATGGCAAATTTGTGCAAGACCCGTCAGTCCAGGTCTTACGGCTAGACGATGGGTGTATCCAGGAACTTCCTGCGTGAGAAAACTAAGAAATTCTGGTCGCTCAGGTCGTGGACCAATAAGGTTCATTTCTCCTTTAAAAATATTGAGCAGCTGTGGAGCTTCATCGAGACGAGATTTTCGTAAGAACAAACCTAATTTTGTTACCCTAGGATCGTTCTTTTGAGCCCATACAGCTCCTGTATCATTCTCAGCATCCACTTTCATGGTACGTAATTTGTAAACATCGAAGGTTCGCCCTTTATATCCCACTCGACGCTGTTTAAAAAAAACGGGTCCTTTGTCCGAAATAAATATTAGCAATGCGCCAAGAAAAACAAGGGGGGCAAAGACAAGGCCAATCAGAACTGCGAGGAACATGTTTAAAATACGATAGAGTGTGGAGTTTTCTAATCCCTTTGTTGTATCTAAAAGAACATCTGGAATATCGATGGTTTCTTGTAAGAGGCTTTGATCAATGGGATGAAAATTAATTTTTAAGTTATGCATGGGCTTAACCCTAAGCAAATCTCATGCCAGCCACTGAAACGATCTTAAGTGTATAACACGTTGTAATTATAGAATAATAAATGAACGAAGATAATGCAAAGGATCATTTTACTTCAAATCAACGAAAATCTGAAAGCCAGCATCAGAATTGTGAGGGATTATATCAATCAAGCTTTAAATTTAATTTCCCTTTAAAAAAGATGAAAGCTTTTGTGCCGCAGGGATATTGCTTAAGGTTATATTAACAACCGCGGTGATGGGGACAGCTAAAAACATGCCAGCAATGCCCCACAAAAAGCCCCAAAACAACAAAGAAAAAAGCACGACTACAGGATGTAAATTAAGCTTGTCACCCAAAAGTTTGGTTTCCACCAAACTGCCAAATGCAAATTGGATCAAACTGGCACCAATGATAAATACATAAAAAGTTCCATTGATTCCGTATTGCAGAAAAATGATGGGCAAAGGCAACAAAGTGGCCAGAGGTGAACCAATGCTTGGCACAAGATTCAAGATGAATGTTAAAATGAAAAAGAGCAAAGTGAGTTCGATGTTTAAAATGTAAAGCAAAAGGGCCGTGGCTAAGGCGGTTAGTAAAGATAAGAAAAACTTAACCGTCACATACAATGAAATGCTTTGCTGAACGTGTGAAAAAACTTTAAGTGACTGATTGACCCGTTTGGTTCCAAAAAGCATAAAAACAACAAAAACAAAAACCAAAATGGACGAGCCTAAAAATTTTAACGTGCTTTGAGTTAAATTCTGTGCGTAAGATAAAATGGGTAAATCAGCAATCATGTTTTTAAAAGAAGAAACATCAATGGGTAAATTCATTTTTTGAATGTACTGAACAATCGACTCAGTCAATTGAATGATTTTTTCATGGTAACTTTGGGTGTTGCCAATGAACTGGCTGACCGAGGTGATGGCGAATAAAGTCAGTAAAGTGAATGTCAAAATAAAAGTGATGAGTAAAAGGACAAATGAACTGGCATGAGAAAGCTTTAATTTCTTTTCTAAAATGTTTAAGAATGGAAGCAAGGTTGAAAAGATAAAGAATGCCACGACCAAGGGAATGCAAATGTCCTTGGCGATTCTTAGTGCCGTTGCACTTGCCAAGAATGTCAAAATGATCAAGCAGATATTGTTGATTCTTTCCTTACTTTGTGACACATAGGCACACTAACACACAGGTCAAAAAACCAAAAATGAATTCAAAAGCATTGAAAAAGACGACATGAAGCCGACCGCATTGGTTACAGGTGGAGCAAAACGTTTGGGTGCATATTTGTGCGAATTTCTAGCCATGCAAGGCTATGACATTGTCATCCATTGCAACAATTCCATTAAGCAGGCTCGTGTGTTACAAAAAAAGATATCCAAACACACAAATTGTAAGATATTTAAAGCGGATCTTTCAAATCCAAAAAAATTCCAAATTGCAATCAGAACTTTTTTCAAACGTAAAACGAGAATTGACTTATTGATTCACAATGCTTCCATCTATCCACAAAAAAAGTTTCACGAATCTTCTCATCAAGATTTAATGGAAAATTTCGGAGTTCATGTGTTTGCACCTTTTTTATTGAACCAAATAATGCAAAAACAAAATCACCAAGCCCACATCATTCACATCATTGATGGTGGCGTGCATCGTTTTGATCAACATCACTTTGTTTATCAGTTAAGCAAAAATGCACTGTATTCGCTCAATCAAATGTTGGCCATTGAGTTGGCACCTAAAATCAGGGTCAATGCTATCATGCCTGGCCCCATTCAAAAGCCAGCCAACATGAGTCTAAAAAAATACAATCAAGTGCTCAAAGCTTTGCCCATGGGACGTGAAGGTGGCTTTGATGAAATTGCAAAAGCTTTGAAAAGTTTAATCGACAATGAGTACATTACGGGCCAAGTGGTTTATGTGGACGGAGGTTTTCACTTGAAGGGTGGATGCATTCGGTAATGTTTGAAATGAAAATTACGAACCTTTCGATTGATATGCATTTAGGAATCACGGAATCTGAAAGAAACAAAACACAGCCTGTTTATTTTAGTTTTGAACTGTTGATTGACGATGAAGCATTCATCAAAACCCATGACATTAAAGACACCGTGGATTACCAGACGTTGGCGAGCCTCATTCAAAATAAGGTGACTGAAAAGTCCTACGTATTGATGGAAACATTGCTCAATGAGCTTGGTCAATTGTGTTTAACATTGCCCAACGTCGTCAAAGTCAAAGTGGGCATTGACAAGCCAAAAGCTTTGGCACCGGCCATGGCATCCGTCTTTAAGGAATTTAATAATACTAGACTCTAAAATAAATTTATTTTATGACATAAAGCATGGAGTTTCATGATCTTGAAGTGTTCATTGCTGTCATTGGCGAAAAAAGTTTTTCAAAGGCGGCCAAAAGGGTTTTTAGAACTCAGCCCGCTGTGAGTCTGTCAATTCGTCGATTGGAAGAAGAATTGGGTGGCGATCTGTTTGATCGTGCCAGCAAAGAGCCCATACTCACAGATCTGGGCGAGTTGTTGTTAAATTATGCAAAACAAATCATCCATGTTCGCGATCAAATAAGACCGGCTGTGATGGAGCTCAAAAACCTTGAACGCGGTATGATTCAAATCGGTGCAAACGAAATAGGTGTAATATTTCTTTTGCCACACATTTTGGCATTTCAAAAAAAATACCCACACATCAAAATTGAAGTGTACCGCAGTCACTCACGGGATATCCCGACAGAATTGGTTAATCGAAAAATCGATTTGGGTATCATTGGTTACGATCTAAAAGATGATGAAATTGATACCAGCGTTGTGTATGAAGATTATTTGACGTTGGTTGTTTACCCTTCACATCCATTGGCCAAGAAAAAAATGGTGTCTTTAAAGCAGTTGGCCAATGAAGTGTTTGTGTTACACATTGTCGAGAGCACGTTTAGAAGCAGGATGATTAAATTGTTTGAGAGCGCAAAGATTACCTTGGATTCCCAAGTGGCACTGCCAACGATTGAATCCATCAAAAAATATGTTCAAATGGGACAAGCCATTTCGATTGTGCCTAGAATGAGCATTGAGACTGAATTGTCTGCAGGAAGATTGGTTGAAGTGGTGGTTCCTGAAATCAAGGCCATGCGAAAAAAACTGAGAATTGCAAAGTTAAAAACCTTAAGCACTTCACAAAGTGCAAATGCATTTTTAGACATGATGATTGAAAGCCTTAACAAGAAAAAAATATAAAACAGTCGCCCCTGAAAAAATCAATGCAAGCTTGTATCTTGGGTTTTGGAAGAAAAAAGTGTCAAATTATTTACAAGGTCTTGACAATTTCTTGATTAAACTTTGCAAATTCTAGAGGGCCTCAAAAAGTGCCAGATGCGAGGCTTTGAGGACAAATCGCCCGGAGGTGGACTTCTAGTCCATCGAGGACGATTTGGCCGAAGGTAACGAAGCAGATGGTACTTTTTCAGGCTCGACTAAAACACGATTTTTGAAAATGGATGATCAACCAACTTTTTCTGTGGGTTGTGCTTTAATCGTTTTGTTTGCAGCATACAGACCGCATGAAATGATCAGAATGGAGCCCACGAGTGAATAAACATCGGGTACTTCATCAAACAGCATCACGCCAAAAAGAAATCCAAATATCGGTCCAAAGTAGGCAAACAGTGAAACCAAGTGTGCGGGTTCAAGCCTAAAAGCGTAGGTCATGGAAATTTGTGCCAGCAAAGCAAAAACACCGCTGGCAATGAGAAGCAGGATGGTTTGAGATGTGAGTGGTTGCCAATGAGTAAAAACTTGGGGAGTGGCAAAGACCGTTGAAAAAAATAAGAAATAAAAAACAATACTGTTTGGGGTTTCCGTTTTTCTTAAATTACGGATGAACAGTTGAATGAATGAGTTGATCACGGCTGTCAGTAAGCCTGCCAAAGCGGGCAATACATCAAAACCGTGACCTGGTTTGATGATGAGTAAAAGACCAATCATGAAGAATGGGAGCAAGAAGTAAATGTAGGAAGGGGTTTTTTCTTTGCTGATCGCCCCTGAAAGTAATGCTATCCAAATCGGTCCTGTGCCAATGAGCATGGTTAATTCGCCAAGGGGGAGCAATGTGATGGCAAAGGTGTAAAGAATCAAATTGCCTCCTCCAACAATGCCTCTTACAAACAACAAAGGTCTTTTACTGCCCCACAGAGATTCACCTTTTAATTTTGAATTGAAGATAAGGATGGGAAGAGCCACGATCGACCTGAAGAACACGGCTTGTTGAACATTGGCCATTGGATAAGCGGCTTTAATGCAAGCAGACATCAATGTGAAGCTCAAAGTTGATACGAGCATCCACACAATACCCGGACGCAATGCCATGTGCTTGACCATTGTTTGCGAATCAGTCTACTACAACTTGATTGTTTTTGATTTTAATTTTGAATTTATTTTCCTGCTCTAAATTCGAAAACAAAACCTTATCCACCAAGGGTTTTTTAATGTATTCTTCAATGGTACGCAGCATCGATCTTGCTCCGTAGATTTTGCTGTAACCCTTTTCAAATAAAAACTGTTTCACATCGTTTGAAAACGACAGGTCAGTTTTTTGTTCTTTCATTTGGATTTTCAATTCAGCCAAATGAGATTCAATGATGTCAAAGACGTGGTCTTTTTCCAGTTGATTAAAGGTAACAATAGCCGTTAAACGGTTGATGAATTCTGGTGTGAAATAATCTTTCATGCTGCCTTCAAAACGAGTTTTTAGATCAGGAGAAATAATGCCGATCCCTTGTCGTGTAAATTCTTTGGCACCGGCGTTTGACGTCATGATGATCAGAGAGTGAGTAAAATCGACTTTCTTTCCTCTCGAGTCGGTCAAAAAGCCATTGTCCATGATTTGTAAAAGAATGTTTAAAACATCAGGGTGTGCTTTTTCAATTTCATCCAATAACACAATGGCATGAGGTGTTTTGAAAACCGAGTCGGTTAGAAGTCCTCCTTCACCAAAGCCGACATACCCAGGTGGAGCTCCGATTAAGCGTGCCACGGTGTGTTTTTCCATGTACTCAGACATATCAA
>JAYRVV010000014.1:0-10667 GCA_041918415.1 Bdellovibrionota bacterium
AAGTAGTTCACTGTCGTTTGTGCACTCTGGAATACTTAACCTAAGTTCAATTGCGCCTTTTACAAAATCTTTGAGTTTGTTTTTATATCCCTCAATGGCCTTAAAATCTTTTTGATAAAATGCATCCGTCACGGTGAGCTTTGCTCGCGTAGAAGATTTATGCATGCCCTTGGCTAAATCGCGCTTGGTTGTTAAACACGCAATGGTTTCCATGGTGTGCTTTGAGTTTGTTTTTGCTTTAGAAAGCAAAGACTCAAAAAGCAAATAAACTTTTTCTGTTTTTGAAATACCGTCGTCAAACTCGCGATGTGTTTTTTTCAAATCAAAGTTGGCGTACGCTTGATGAACGCATAGACAAAGAAAAACCACAAAAGTTTGCCATTTTATTTTTTTGTGCATAAAAATACCTAATCAATTCTACTACTTATATTTTCAAAGGTCAAACTGATTAAACGCGTTATTTTACTTTGATTGGTAACATTTAAACGCTTTTGACGATCATGGCCACGCCTTGACCGCCACCAATGCATGCGCTGGCCAATGCATATTCTTTTTGCTTTTCTTTAAGCGCAAACAAAGAACTTAGCACCAATCTTGCGCCACTGGCTCCAAGGGGATGGCCCATGGCAATTGCTCCACCGTTGATGTTGAGTTTGTCCAAATTAATACCCATGGATTGAGCTACACTTAACACTTGAGGACTAAATGCCTCATTAATTTCGATCATATCCATGTCTTGCAATTGCATGTTGGCCCTATTTAACGCCAGTTCACAGGCATCTTTAGGTCCAAGCCCCATCACGGTGGGGTCAACACCTGTGATCGCAAAGCTTTCAATCACACCCAAAATGGGCAGCGAATTTTGTTTTGCAAAATCACTGGACGCAAGCACCAAGGCACAGGCTCCATCACAAATACCGCTGGCATTGCCTGCTGTAACCACACCTTTAAACACCGGTTTGAGTTGAGACAATTTTTCAAGGCTTGTGTTTCTTGGATGCTCATCGTGATCCAAAATCATTGAATCGGCAGCCTTGCTTAAAACAGGACACAATTCATGTTTAAAAAATCCCCTTGCCTTGGCCTTTTGATATTTTTCCTGACTTAAAAGGGCAAATTCGTCACAGGCTTGTCTGGTTAAAGAAAACTGATTGGCTAATTTTTCAGCCGTCTGACCCATCATCATACCGACGTGTGTGTCGAGCAGCGCATCCCACAGGGCATCTCCAACCTTTTGCTGGCCTAGACCCACACCCACCCTTGCATTCCAGATGGGAAATGGCGCTTGTGTCATGTTTTCTGTTCCACCACAAAGCACGGCCTGCGCTTGGCCCGTGGCTATTTCCACGGCCGCATGAATGATGGCTTGCATCCCAGACCCGCACAAGCGGTTGACCGTCAAAGCGCTGCTTTGAATTGACAAACCTGACTTTAAACCAACATGCCTGGCCAGGTAAGCCGCATCTTGACTGGATTGCACCACATTGCCAAAAATGGTTTGGTTGATTTGTTGTGGTTCCAATCCGCTGCGCTCGATGGCCGCTTTTGATGCGACAACGGCAAGTTCAGTTGCTGATAAGTTTGAAAAAGCGCCGCAAAATTTACCAAACGGCGTTCGTGCACCCGATACGATCACAATTTCTGATTGACGAAATGATAGACCTTTCATACAACAGCCTTGTTTCACATTTACAGGAAGAGTTCAAAGAAAATGAAAGCGCCAAACCTTATTCAACTACTTGATCAATCCTTTGTTCAATCCAATGCATACGCACAAATCAGTTACATCGATACGTCCGGTTATCCCGTAACCAAAACAGCCCATGTGCATTATCTTGATTCGTTAAAAATGTTTGTTTTCAACACCCATCGCTTGTCAAACAAATGTAAGATGCTTAAAAAAAACAAAAAGATTGGCGTGTGTTTTTGGGATGAAAAAAACGGCGTGCAAATTTACTTTAACGGCACATACAAAATCATTGAAGATCAAAATTTAAAAAAGCACCTGTGGCTAAGCATGAGAGAACAAGTGAGAATGGCCTACATGCTTGATCAAAAAGGCTGGGCCCTTGACCTGCCCAATGTGCCACAAGACTTGTCACTTGAACATCCAAGCATCCATCATGTTTTACTTGCCATCACACCCAAACAGTTTGATGTGTTTTGCATCCATCCCCAAACGTATCGCTTTTCCAAAAGGTACATTTATAAAAAAAACAAAGGCGAGCAATGGATTGGGCAAGAGATTTGTATTTTACATCATCAAAAAGTTAAGACGATGAAAAGTTCGAAGCCCAACACTAGATAAAATGAAGTCGATCACATGCGTATCCAAAACAATACCAAGTGGATCAAAAGGTCGAATGATTAAAATTACCCTTTGGGAATTGAATTTGCTTTATTTGAATCATTGAACTAAAACAAGTCTTCATGTCTGCACCTTTACGTGGAAACATCACCGCTGTCGCCAAATACCACCCAGAGCGTGTCATCACGAACGAGGATTTATCCAAACACGTTCAAACATCCGATGAATGGATCAAAACCAGAACCGGCATATCAACTCGTCGTAGGGTGAAAAAGGGCCAGGCATCCAGCGATTTGGCCATTTCGGCCATTGAAAGTTTATTTAAAAAGAAGCAAATCCAAGCCAGTGAAATTGACCTGATCATCGTTGCAACGGTTACACCCGACATGATGTTTCCATCTACAGCCTGCATCATCCAAGACAAAATTAAAGCCAAAAATGCTTGGGGTTTTGATTTATCTGGAGCCTGTTCTGGTTTTTTATTTGCTTTAAACACCGCCGATCAATTCATTCGCGCTGGAAAGCATCAATGCATTCTTGTGGTGGGTGTGGATGTGATGAGCTCCATCGTTGACCCATTGGATAGAACAACATGTGTATTATTCGGAGATGGCTGTGGTGTGGCGTTGGTTGAACCGGAGCCTCAAACTTCTCACATTGGCATCATTGATTCCATCAATCGCTGTGACGGATCGGGGGGGCCACTTTTGTGTATGCCTGCAGGTGGAAGTCTCAATCCGGCCAGTCACGAAACCGTTGAACAGCGATTGCATTTTGCAAAACAAGAAGGACAATCCGTGTTTAAACAAGCCGTTTCGCAAATGAGCAATGTTTCACATGAAATATTAGAAAAAAACGGATTTTCACCCAAAGATGTTGATCTGTTTGTTCCTCACCAAGCCAATTTAAGAATCATTGAATCATGCCAAAAAAAGCTTGGCTTAAAAGACGAGCAAATTGTCATCAACATAGACAAATATGCCAACACCACCGCGGCCACCATCCCAACCTGTTTGCATCAGGCCGTTGCGGACGGTCGATTGACCAAGGGTAAATTGGTCTTAATGGCTTCGTTTGGTGCGGGCTTCACTTGGGGTGCAACTTTAATCCGCTGGGGGTATTAAGCCATGCTCGATTCATCAAACACACATCCCATTTATTGGACTCGCGTTAAAACTTCGTTTGGACATTGTTTTTTAGCCTCTCAAAACGAAAAACTCATCAAGGCCACTTTACCAGGAACAGACCTTCAAGATTTTCTAAAGCATTTGAAAAAGAATCACACAATCATCAAACGAACAAAAACCAAATCGTTAAAATTGGCCAGTCAACAACTCAAAGAGTTTTATTTACGTCAGCGTAAAAATTTTTCTGTGCCTTTAAACCCTCATGGCACTGCCTTTCAAAAGAAAGTTTGGAATGCATTGAGAAAGATACCCTACGCAAAAACCGTCAGCTACAAAGATATTGCTGTTAAAATCCATTCACCAAAAGCTTCTCGTGCTGTTGGCATGGCCAACAATAAAAACCCACTGCCCATTTTTATTCCTTGTCACCGTGTCATTGGTCACAATGGTCAATTGGTCGGCTTCGGTGGTGGTTTAAGCCTGAAACAAAAATTATTAAGCCTTGAAAAATTTAATAAATAAGTCCATTGAAACTTTTAATTCTTTTAGATGAACGTCCAAAAATAAGTACTGATTTTTGGATCACTATCCAAAAATCTGGAATATTAGTCTAACCTTTTAATGTCATTCACCCTTTTCGAACCATGATTGGGTAACATCACACCACATCATTAAACCTTTATACGATCCAAAAGTTTTGTATTTTTTAAAGATGGCTTGGTCGCTGGGTAAATTTTTTGCTCGCCAAAGCGTTTTTAATTGTGACCTCACATAACTGTCAACTCCCAGAAAATCAAAACGTCCCACCAGACGAAGAAAATTATCGGCAACATAAGGCCCCACACCCGGGAGCTTTAGAATTTCTTTTCTTAAATTCTCAACATTTTCAATACCGACCAATTCATTCAAGTCGATTTGCCCTGATGCAACCATTTTAGAAAGTTTGATCAAATAGGGAGATCTATACCCCGCTTTGATGGTGCCTCGATAAAACGCTTCATTTTTTTGAGCCATTTTTTTTGCACTTGGAAATATCTTTTGACCACTCAAAGATGCTTCTCCAAGTGTTTCAGTTAAACGAGCAACCATTTTTTCCGTAAACGCCCAACTGCAATTGGTGGTTAAAATAAGTTTGATCAGATCTTCAAACAGTGTTTGCGAGCGTAGCAGACGACCCATGTTATGTTTGTGAACCCACGCACGTTTGTTTTTTTCACAAAGCTTGTAAAACAAGTTCAAATCAAGGTCAAAAGCAATCATGTTTTTGATGGTTGAAAGATCGTCTTTATCAAGCTTATGAGTAGACCGAATCTCAACGCCACCATTGATGCATGACAAGTTGATATCAATGATGGCTTTTTTTGTTTGCAAAGGAAAACGACATGTACCAGCACTCACATCGCAGACAAAAGGAAGAAGCGAGCTCCACCCGTGGCTGTTTAACACCGACCTAAAATCATATCCTTTGTGCTTGGATTTAAGCTTGAGGTTCAACTATACGCCGCTATGCCTGTTAAATGTTGTCCGATGATCAGTTGATGAATGTCGTCTGTTCCCTCATAGGTAAACACCGATTCCAAATTCACCATGTGGCGCATGGTTGCGTATTCATCCAAAATACCGTTGCCCCCTAAAATTGACCTGCACGTACGTGCCGTCTCAAGTGCCATTTTGACATTGTTCATTTTGGCCATGGAAATTTGTGCCACTTCAACTTGATCTTGATCCTTCAGTCGACCCACTTGTAAGCAAAGCAACTGACCCTTTGCGATTTCAGTGGCCATCAAGGCCAATTTTCGCTGAACAAGTTGAAAGCCGCCAATGGGTTTATCAAATTGAACACGCTGCTTGCTGTAATGCAAAGTCTCCTCAAAACAGGCCATCGCTGCACCCAAAGCACCCCTAGATATTCCGTAGCGCGCTTGGTTAAGACAACTGAGGGGAGATCCTAATCCTTTTGAATAAGGCAAAATATTTTCTTTGGGAATCTCACATTGATCAAACGATAATTCGGCCGTGTCGGAAGCCCTCAACGAAAGCTTACCTTTGACTTCATGAGAATTAAAACCTTTCGTACCTTTTTCAACCAAAAAGCCACGAATGCCATCATCGGTTTTGGCCCACACTACGGCCAAATGCGCTTGCGTTCCGTTGGTGATCCACATTTTATTTCCATGCAATACCCATCGATCACCTTTGAGTTTTGCTGTTGTGATCATGCCTGCAGGATTGGAACCAAAATCAGGTTCAGTCAAACCAAAACAACCAATCACATCACCCCTGGCCATCTTGGGTAACCAATTGTTTTTTTGCTCTTCACTTCCATATTTTAAAATGGGGTACATGCACAAAGCCCCTTGAACAGATGCAAAACTTCGAATGCCTGAATCACCTCGTTCAAGTTCTTGCATGGCCAAACCATAAGACACCGAACTCATGCCCGCACAGCCATAACCTGAAATGTTTGCGCCCAGCAAACCCAATTGGGCCATGGGTGTGATTAATTGTTTTGGAAAAGTTCCATCTTGATTGTGCTTGGCAATGATGGGGATTAATTCTTCATCGACAAACTTCCTCACGCTTTCACGCACCATTTTTTCCTCGTCATTGAGGAGTTGATCAATGTTGATCATGTCAAAACGTTTCACAGCATCTTCTCCAATGTTACATGATTCATGTTTAAACCCGTTGCGACGGCTTCATGTGTGATTTCTCCGTTGAGTGTATTGACACCACGCCATAGCATTTTGTTTTCTTTGATCGCCTTACAAAGCCCCTTGGCAACAATTTCATTGGCGTATGTGTAGGTCACGTTGGTTAATGCAAACGTTGATGTGCTGGCCACTGCACCTGGTATGTTGGTGACACAATAATGAATCACGTCGTCCACCTTGTATGTGGGCTGATCATGTGAAGTTGGTTTGCATGTTTCAACACAACCACCTTGATCGACCGCTACATCAACAATGACCGATCCCTTGGGCATGATTTTGATCATTTCTTTACTGACCAATTTTGGCGCTTTTGCTCCAGGAATCAGCACGCCACCTATCAAAAGATCCGTGTCTTTCAATTGCTCTTCGATGCGTGTCGGTGATGAATAAAGCGTGGTGATTTTTTGTCCAAAAATATCATCCAAATAGGCAAGTCGTTTAAGGTCTTTGTCCATCACAACAACCTGGGAACCCATGCCCACGGCCACTTTACAGGCATTGGTGCCTACAACGCCCGCACCCAATATTAAAACTTTTCCCCTTGGCACGCCTGGGACCCCACCCAATAAAACACCTCGGCCACCTTTTTCGCTTTGTAAAAAACTTGCCCCAATCTGAATGGCCATTTTACCCGCCACTTCACTCATGGGTTTAAGCAAGGGCAAGGCACCCATGTCGTCTTGAATGGTTTCATATCCGATCGCAGCTATTTTTTTTGCTTTTAATACACCGGCCAGCTCGGGCAATATGGCCAGATGCAAAAACGTGTACAATATTTGCCCTGGTTTCATCAGTTCAAATTCCTGTTCAATTGGCTCTTTTACTTTCACAATCATGTCGGCTTGATTCCAAATTGTTTTTGCATCCTCTTTGATGATCGCGCCACTGTCGACGAACTGCGTGTCCTCAATGCCGCTGCCAAGGCCAGCCCCCTTTTGAACCCAAACTCCTTTTGCCCCACTGGATAAAAGGGATCGGACACCCGCAGGCGTTAAGCCCACACGGTATTCATGCGTTTTGATTTCTTTGACAACACCAACAATCATGGTCTTTCCTTTAAAAAATTTAGTGCCAAGCTAACTGAAAGACGCAATTATGGCAAATTTACCTAAGGCTGTGGTATGAATACGATTCGAAACATGCAAGTCGAACAAGCCATCAGAAAAATTTGTCACTTCTCTTGTCAAGATTGTTTGACCGTTTTTCCTCTCGAAGAGGACATTTATTTGTCGTTTGGCTTTCGCTTGACTTGCCCAGTATGCAGCCAGCCCATCAGCGTTAGAAAAATTCCATCACAAACAGGCACTGAAATATTTGAACTGTATGGTTGTGATTACGTTGGTCACAGCGTGAATGAAGAACAAAAAGCAAAATTGGTTTCTTCGGGCTTTAAAAGCTCCGGCCAGTTAAAAATTGAAGTGTCCAACTGGATCGAAAACACTGTGGCGCAGATGGGTATGGAACCAAGCCAAGAGCAAACCCTCATATTGCACAAGGATGACGTTGAAGAAGAGGAATCCTTTGTACAGGATCTTCAAAACAGCTGGAGTGTTTCTAAACCTTCACAAGAATTGATCACGTTTGACACCTTCACCAAAATACGTCAGGCCATTGTTGCAGGCTCCATTAACCGTGGCGACATGATCGTTACTCAAGACGGTCAAAAAATACCTGTGGAAAACTATCCGGGCACAGCAGATTTGTTTGGCAACAATGAAAACACTGAGGCTGCAAAATCTCGTTCTCAAGCAACCTCATCGACCTATCATGCTTCGGTTTTGCAATTTAAACAAAAAGAGAAAAGAAAAAAAATTTTCCAATGGGCACTCGTTGTTTTTCTGGCAATGATTTTGGGCGCCTCCCCGTTTTTATACAAATACTTTTTCGTTTATCAAGCTCAAAGAATTTTAAATGCCATCGCCAGCAGCAGACAATTAAACATCAATGTCCAAAACACACTCAACCAATCGCTCATCACCATCTGGCAAGAAGACGGTCAATTTCTCACCAAAGCAAAGGTCGATTGTGAAAAAATTTTGTCGGTTGAGAAAACAAATGCTCAAGCGATTTCTTGCTTAACTCAGGCATTAACTGAACTTGCCCATCAACAAGGCTCAAAAAAAATTCGTCAAGATGCGAGGGCTTTGGTGCATTATTTAGAACAAAAGCACCCTGAGGAGGCAAACTTGGCCAAGGCACGTTTTTTGGCTAAATTTGGGAATCTTCAAAAAGCCAAAGCCTTGATTCAAGACCAAAGCGATTTAGGATCAAAAATATTACTCAGTAACATACACATTTTAAATCAAAAAAACGATCTGGCCACGCTGACATTAACTGACATCCACCAAAGTGATCCTAAAAACACATGGGCATTAAAAAAACTGGTCAGTCTTTTGGAAGGGCAATCAAAATTAAAAGAAGCCGCCAGTTATCAAGAAAAACTGGTGTTGTTGGATCTAGGCAACAAGATCAACATTCAAAAGCTCATTGATTTATATCGAAAAGCAAATGAAAAAGACTCACTTCGCATTTTTCTTGCAAATTTGATCATGCAAGGAAGAAGCACTGAAGATCTTGATTACCTCTACGTTGAAACGCTGTTCTCATTGGGTCAAAAAACCGATGTGATTTTACAGGTGGATCGCTTCATCCAAAAGCATCCACAAACCAAATACCTCAATGAGGTTGTGGCCTATCAGCAAAATGCAAGGCTAGAGGGTGAAGCACCAAGCAACGAACAAATCAATCAAGGTGAAGTTTTAAGCGATCCAAACGCCCCCAGTGATTTTATACCCAGCTCAAGAAGAAGAAGAGGATCAAAGAGCAATTAGTGCCATGATATCAATTAGTTAAATATTATAATTCGTGATTTACATTTTGTGCTATTTATAGTACTGCATTTAGTCTATATACAAGGAGCGCAGATGAAATTTGTCACTCATAGGCCATTGATTCTTTTATTGCTTTTGACTCTCAAAGTCCTTGCCGGTGTTCATCTGATACCTGAATACAACAAGCCTCAGCACATATTTTTACCTATGGATCTTTATGTGCCGCAAAGACCTGCTTATGAAACACTGTCTTTTTTTGCTTTGGCACATGCGCCGGTCACATTTGTGATCAACATGGACACAAACACGTGCTTACATGAAAAGAAAAGCAATGGTCAAACTCAGGTTGAATTTTACAAATCCACGATTAACTCAAAAGAATTTTACTCAAAATACTATCGTGAATATCCTTCGTTGCGTGCGCCAAGGTATGATTTTCTATGCAGCCATTATAAAAAAGATGCCCTGGTCAATGCTTTTGTCCAAGATTTTTCTCTTCTTACTGGCTTGGATGATCAAAGTTTAATGCGTGAGTATTTTTCCTACATTAACCCAAACACAAAAACGCTCATTAAACCCAAAAACGTAGAAAAAGTCCGGCACATTCCACTTCGTTTGCTGCCGTCTTTACTTTTGAGCGATGGTCGAGGCTTTCTTTACACCACAGAAATATTGCTAAGTCTCAACAAACCCTTTGACCCTTCTACGCTTGAATTTATCAAACAAAAGAATATTTCATTTCAAAATGAAAAAGTGGCCATTGAAAAAGTCCTCAATCATTTTTTTATTTTTAAAAAACTCATCTGGCTTCAAGCCAGCCCCCTTGAACATACAGAACATGTGGACACTGTTGTTCGATTTGTGAAAGATAAAAACAAGGAGGTTCACGTTTTTCTTGCAATGGATTACCCATTAAATAAAGATTTATCCTATCATTTAGACTTTAGTGAGACATACAATGATTTATCAAAAGATAGACGCAAACGATTCGCTTCTCTCATAACACAAAAAGAAAAATCCAAAGAGCTTTTCGATCAACGTACACAGGCCATCGTAAACAATGCAAAAAATTACCAAACATTAAAAAAGATTGCAGGGTTTAAAGAAAGTAACATCGAATTTCTTCAATCGGGACCACCCATAGAAATAAAACCATCTAGTCAATCAAGTTGGTTTGTTCCTAATTATGTTAACGCTTTAACATTAAACAACCATGCGCTCATACCATCGTATGATGATGGTCTAATCAAAAATGACAACCAAATCAAAAACACTTTGCCAAAGCTTTTTAAAACCTTGGATGACAAAGCTCTTCGCGTGTACCAGAAATATTTTAAAGTTGTGAAGCAAAACAAGGCAAACAATCAAACATTAAATGGCGGACCTCATTGCATGTCTTTTGTTCATTATGGGGCTAAAGAATAATTGGACATCTTCTTTAGCTCCCCTCAGCTGTGTTTCTTCATAGGGATCTCCTTAGTCGCCCCTGAAGAAATCAGAGATAGGCTTCTATCTTGATGGAGCTTAGAAAAGAGTGGTAAATAATTTGTAAGATTTTGACAATTTCTTGTTTAAACTTTGCAAATTCTAGAGGGCCTCAAAAAGTGCCAGATGCGAGGCTTTGAAACCAAATCGCCCGGAGGTGGACTTCTAGTCCATTGAGGACGATTTGGTTGAAGATAACGAA
>JAYRVV010000015.1:0-1606 GCA_041918415.1 Bdellovibrionota bacterium
ATTTCTTCCACTTTTGAAATTCGAAAGTTCTCATATTGTTCTCATAGTGACTTTTATATTTTTAAGTGTACTAAATGAAACCTCAGGAATATTGACAAAATCCATTAATGGAGAAAGAAGATATGACGGTCCTATGGGCAAAAGCGACAGAGCTTTTATGATTGGACTTTATGGACTTTTACATTTTTTTAATTTTAACACTTCGAAATATTCAACCTTAATTTTTTTGGTTCTTCGTAAAAATGAGTACCTAAGTTGAATAAAAGATGTAAATTTATCAAAAAAATAGGTAATGAGCAATAGTTTACTATATCACGGATTCGGGATAACGGACGTTGACTATCTGAAAACCGAGTATAAAGGCGGCGCAGTATATTTTCACGTAAAAACCAAGGATGAGAAGTTGTGTTGTGCGGCATGTGGCAGCCTGGATGTTATCAAAAAAGGAGCCAGCGAGAGGTTATTTAAGGCAGTCCCCATAGGCTTGAAGCCGGTTTTTATAGTAGGCAAGATCCAACGATTACAATGTAAAAGTTGCGGAGTTATCAAGCAGGAGGAAATCAAATATGCTGATAAAAAAAATCTTATACAAGATGTTTAGCCCGGTACATTCTGAATTTGTTGCCATATATGTCGATTGAAGATTTGAGTAGAAAACTTGATATGTCCTGGCATACGATCAAACAGATTGACAAGGACCACTTATGCAATAAATATAAACACCTGCATATAAAAGGAGTGCGCCAAATCGCCATTGATGAATTTGCCATTCAGAAAGGTCATAAATACATGACAGTGGTGATGGACCTGGAAACCAGAAGGGTAATTTATATAGGAGAAGGAAGAAGCTCGGATGCATTGGATAGTTTTTGGAAAAAGATCCAAAAGTTTAAGAATCAAATAGTTGGAGTAGCGATGGACATGTGGCCAGCCTATATCAAAGCGGTGAGCGAACACTTGCCGAAAGCAAAGATAATATACGATTGGTTCCATGTAGTAAAAACCACCAATCAAATCATAGATGAGTTAAGAAGGCAAATAATCAGAGAGGAGAAAGATCTGGCGGTCAGAAAGGTGCTCAAGGGTAAAAGATGGGTACTACTGAAGACAAAATCGAATTTAAAACCAAGTGAGGAAAGCAAGCTCAGGGAGGCGTTAAAACTTAATGAGCCATTGATGAAGATTTATTACCTTAAAGAAGAGCTGTATCAAGTGTGGAAGTGTAAAAGCAAAGGTCAGGCAGAAGAATATCTGGACGAGTGGTTCAAGAAAGCAAGAGATACTGGCGTTACAAAAATCATCAAACTGGCCAATATGATAGGCTCACATAGGACAGGCATATTAAATTGGTTTGATCATCAAATATCAACGGGCCCGCTGGAAGGTCTGAACAATAAAATCAAAGTATTGAAACGAAGAGCTTATGGTTATCGAGACAAAGAATATTTCAAATTGAAAATCTACGACATCCATGAATCCAGGTACGCATAATTACGATGACCCTAAAAAATAAATATGTTATGTTAAATATTTCTTCGTTAGTTAATTTAAGAAAACTATGTGTGGGTTAACAGGAATTTTGCACCCCAATCATAACCACATTGTA
>JAYRVV010000016.1:0-8225 GCA_041918415.1 Bdellovibrionota bacterium
GAGACTGAAGGGTACGGCTCTTGGTATCCAAGCCGGCATTGGCAATTTTGGTGTGAGCCTTGCTCAGTTTATGACGCCTGTCATGTTGGGAGTTGCGATTTATGGCGCGAGCATGACGTTTACAAAAATTGAAATCAAAGATGTTGCGCGGTCATTGGAAGAAAAAGATGTTTCCATGAAGGCAAGTATGTTTCAAGCCCTTGAAGCAAGCGAGCGCGCACTCATTCTTTCTAAAATCAATCCCCAAGCCATTGAAAAACTGAATTTGGAATCAAGTGCAAGAGAGGATCAATCATTGGTTTTGTCCTCGCTTCCTTCGTCAATCTTGGCCAAGGCCATGGGGCAATTGCATCCCAAGACATCCAAATCCTTGCTTGAAAAGTTAAACTTATCAGGGGAGAAAAGTTCTCAGATTTATTTGCAGTCAGCCGCGTTTTGGTACGTTCCGCTATTGATTTTGTTGACGATAGTCTGTTGGATATTTCTTAAAAGTGTTCCTGTAAAGGCTTCTGTTGCAGAACAGTTGGACATTTTTAAAAATAAGCACACTTGGTTTTGCACGATCACATACATTATGACTTTCGGTACGTTTTCAGGTTTGTCGGCGGCTTTTCCAATGATGATGAAGGCTCTGTATGGGAACTTTCCGGGTGCGCCCGATCCTTTAAAATATGCATTTTATGGGCCTTTGATTGGATCGGCCAGCCGCGTGATCTTTGGCTTTGTATCAGATAAAACGGGTGGTGGTGTTTTAACCACTCTCACAGGTGTTGGTTTGATTGCAGGTTGTATCGTGTTAACGCTATTAAACCTTGTGGCTCCTACATCCATGGATCAGTTTCCTGTTTTTGTGGGCGTGATGTTTGCCATGTTCTTTTTTACCGGAGTGGGAAATGCGGCAACATTCAGGCAATACCCCATTATCTTTTCGCACAATCCAAGACAAGCTGCTGGTGTGATCGGCTGGACGGCTGCCATCGCGGCCTATGGACCGTTTTTGTTTTCTTCTCTGATTGGTTCAACCATTGGAAGTGTTGGACATGCAAAACCTTTTTTCTTAGGCTTATGCGTGTTTTTGGTTTTGGCAACATGGATCAACTGGAATTTTTATCACCGTAAAGGCTGTGAAAAACCAAGCTAAGTTTTATATGGGGTATATCATTGATCATCGCGCTCAAATGATTTAATAAACTCCTTATACATTTGGACTGATCAGTTAAACAACAAGGAGATCTTTGTATGCAAAACCCAGTTTGTTGGTTTGAAATATATGTTGATGATATGGATAGAGCGAAAAGATTTTATGAGGGTGTCTTTCAAATAAATCTCACCCATATGCCCATGCCTGAAATTGAAATGTGGGGTTTCCCTTCAAATGAAAATGTCAATGGCTGTTCAGGAACCATCATTAAAATGCCTGGATGTAAGCCAAGTGGCGTCAGCACAGTGGTTTATTTTTCAAGTCAAGACTGCAACATTGAAGAAAATAGAGTTCAAGAATTTGGTGGAAAAATACACAAAACGAAATTTTCAATTGGTCCATATGGATTTATAACATTAGCCTTTGATACAGAGGGCAACATGTTTGGTATTCATTCGCTTAAATAGTTTTGTCTAAGGTCAACGTATCGGTCATCATACCGACGTACAACGAAGAAAAAATCATCGAAAAACAGTTGCATCATGTTTTAAGTTTGGGTTTTGATGAAGTGATTTTGTGTGATGCCAGAAGCACAGATCAAACAAAAGTCATTGTAACTTCCTTTGACCCCGTGGTGTTTGTAGAGGGAAATTTTTATAGAGCCAGCGCCATGAACGAAGGGGCACGAAGAGCCAAAGGCGATATCCTCCTTTTTTTACATACGGATTGTACGCTATCAAAGAACGCAAAAACACTTATTTTAGAAGCAATGGATGATAAGAAAAATGTGGCAGGTGCATTTAAAACATGGACGGTCATGCCTGATGGACAAAACGTTTGGTGGTCATTTCTTTTTCACTTGGCAGATTTTCGCTCAAGGTACTCGTCAAAACCCTATGGTGATCAAGCCATGTTTGTTAGAAAAAACTCATTTAACCAGGTGGGTGGTTTTAAAAACTTAAAAATCATGGAGGATTATGATTTAAGCCAAAGACTCTTATCGATTGGTAACATCTGCATTTTAAGCGAACGCGTATTGGTTAGCGCAAGACGCATGCTCAAAAGGCCCATTTATTATTTATGGATGATTAATTTAATACCATTGTTATATCGTTTAGGCTTTAGCGACCAGTGGCTTAAAAAAATTTATGCTGATCCAAGGTGACGAAAAACAACTAAACCAACACGCCCGCAACGGCCGCAACCATGCAGGTTGCCAAAGTTCCGCCGATCATAGCCCGTAGCGCGAGTTTGCATAAATCATGCCTTCGTTCAGGACAAAGGGCACTGTAGCCTCCAATTTGGATGCCGATGCTTCCAAAATTGGCGAATCCACACAGCGCATAACTTGCAATCAATCGACCCCGTTCGGTTAAAAAGGTTTCACCATGCAAACGAAGCTGATCGGCCAAATGGCTGTAGGCTACAAATTCATTCAAAACCATTTTCTGTCCTAGCAAAGAGGCAATTTTGGTCACATCTTGCATGGGAACACCCATGATGAAGGCCAATGGAGAAAAAACAAAACCCAGAACGTCTTCTAAACTTGTGCCAATAATGCCAAAGAAAAAATTAATCAAGGCTGTGATGGCAATAAAAGCGATGAGCATGGCGCCAACGTTGAGCGCCAATTGCAAACCTTCAGAGGTACCTCTGGATGCAGCGTCAATCACGTTGGTGTCTGTTTTAGGTATTTCTATGCGAACCTCTCCCAGGGTTTGAGGTTGGTCGACTTCCGGTTGCATCAGCTTTGCGATCACAAGAGAGGCTGGAGCACACATCACGGAGCAAGCAATGAGGTGCCCACCGATGCCTGGAACAAAATCTTTGAGCATACCCACATAGGCGGCCAACACACCTCCAGCCGTCGTTGCAAATCCGGCGATCATGCATGCCATGAGTTCTGAGGTGGTCAAAGTTTTGATGTAGGGTCGAATGATCAAAGGCGCTTCAGTTTGTCCAACAAAAATATCAGATACGGTTGAAAAACTTTCAGCGGCGCTGACACCTAAAATTTTTGAAACAAATCTTGCAATGAAGCGTATCACCATGGGCATGAATCCAATGTGATACAAAATGGCCATGAGTGCTGAGAAGAAAATAATGGTGGGTAAAATCTGAAATGCAAAAATAAAACCAAATGAGTCCATGTTTGAAACCAATCCGCCAAACACAAATTGTGATCCTTGCTTGCTAAAATTAAGCAATTGTTCAACCAACAAGTTTCCGTAATCGAAGATTTTATTGACAGGTGTTTTAATCACCAAAAAGGCAAAGACAAAAAGTAATAGCAAACCACTGATCACAGGTCGAAACTCTACTTTTTTTCTTAAAGATTTTGGACAAAGTAGATAGGCCATCAAACAAAATATCCAAATGCCAAAAAAACCAATGATGCGCTCAGTCATGCTATACCTTTCATGCTTGTTGCTCATGAACTATCTCATTTTATTCTTTGGGTAAATGAATTCGATTTACAAGTATGAAGCTAAGTGTAAAAGCAAATCATGAATTCTACGATCAAGCTGTTCATGGTCATGTTGGGTGGTGGTGCCCTAAAAAGTAACACAGAATTGCACGATGTTGTTTTTGTTTGTGGTCATGACATCAATGAAACCTATCCACAGTTAAAAGATTTATGGTTTGGTGATCAAAAGGGATTACACATCGACTGTTGGATGCGTGTTGACCAGGTGGACGGATTTGATGTCGTTCTTTTTAAAAAGCCTTGTGTTGAAGAAAAAAAACTTTATTTTATTAACATGGGTGCTTATCAAAGTGGGGTGTTTAACGAATTTCATGAGAATCGCTTGTTGATTGCCAACAGTATAGAGCAGGCCAAGCACCTTGCCAAACAACAAAGCATGTTGACTAAAATGGAATCCCTACACAAGGATTACATACATGAATGTCAGCGTTTGATTGAGCTTAAACAACTGAATGGATGGTTCATTCATTTAACGAAATCAACTTTTCACGTAGAAAACAAAGTGTATGCAAAATACACACCCATCGTTTAATGCGACAGTTTTGTCCAAGCATTGAGCTTGAATCACTCGGTTTATGCCTTCTAAGCTCTTGATTTTATAAGAATCAAAATGGCACTGACCTTGCAGTAAGAAGCACGTTGTGAGGTGTACATGATTTGCGTGTTTAAAAATATTTGTCCAGTTGTTTCTTTTATGTTGCTTATGCAAACGGCGTGTTCGACACAAACCAATTTCGTTGGTTCATCCAATCCTGATCAATTGGGCCAGAGCACAGTGATCACAAAAGATGCAAAAACCATTCTTAGGGATGAATGGATACAAGGCCATAATTCCAAAATTGAAAAAGTCGATGTGCTTTTTGTGATGGATGGATCCAAATCATTGCTTGATGATCATAAAACAAAGGGAGAGATTAATTACATTAAAAATGCCATCAGCGGATTTGTCTCAACCATCGTTGATAAAAACATAGATTTATGTACGGCGACGATATTTGCATCAGAAGATCCTTTGCGTTCCGGTCAGCTGTATTCATATTTGGGACCTGACGCGACAAAAGTGACCTGCACATCTCAACTGTCAAAGAAAACTGTTGTCAGTCAAACCCAGCAAAATTTAGAGGTTGGGTTTTATGGATCAAACGGTGAAGCTGGATTGTATTCATTTAAAGAAGCATTTTTAAATCAGGATAAATTGAGCAAAAGTAAAAGTTTGGGGTTTTTTAGAGATGATGCAGCCTTGGCCGTTATATTTATTTCAGATGAAAATGACATCAGCACATCGCCTGAACCTCAAGTGACCTGTGATGGAAAAACGGTGACTTATGCATTTAACCCTCCTGGCATAGTTGATCCATATAACTTAGCAAATGATGACTGCCTTGAAGCAGCAATTCGAAGGCAATACTTATCTGACGAAAACGATCAGCTGATTTGGGGCCATCAAGATGTGCATAATAAAGTGCAAACGCATTTAAACAAGAACCCATTTTATGCTGCCGTGATCGGCTATCTTAGCCCAAACAAATCCGGTGAAGTCGCACATGGGTACATTGATTTTGTTAAATTAAGTGGCGGTGATTTGGTGGATATCTCGCTGGCAACCGAAAAAAAACAAAATGAATTTAACCAAGAGTTTGTTAACATGGCGATCAACATTGTTGAAAATCCATCTTTGAAAAATGTGTTTAAACTCACGAAAAAAGCCTGCGTGCAAACCATCAAAATTGCTGTGGATGGAAAGAATATAAATGATTTTACTTATGATGAATTGGCACGTGAAGTCATACTCAATTTTAAAGATGCCGGCGTTGAGGGTTCAAAAATCATCATTGAATATCAAGTTCAGGGTGAAAAGGGTTGTGAATAATGTTTGTGTTTTAAGAAACGTCATCCAATTCACGATGATGCTCTAGGTAACATCTTGAAGAAGGGTTTGTTTCAATAGTGCGATGGGAACATGGTCGTTCAAAATGTGTGTGCCTTCTTGATGAACAACAAAAAACTTTGGTTGAATATTTTTAAATACTTTTTTAACTTCGGGTAGTGTTTTTATATGATTAACTTTCACAGGGCTTACTTTGGCCTCAATGAATACAAAATGGTCTGGATCTTTCTGTATGAGAAAATCAACTTCCTCACCGTCACGTGATCTCCAATGAAAAATAGACCAGCCCAGTTGAGCGTTTTGATTTGTTTTAAAGATCTCACAAAAAACCAGATTTTCAAACAAAGCACCATGCATAGGAGAAACAGTTATGGGCTGCGATGATGACCAGCCTTGCAAGCGACATGCAAGGCCTGTGTCTAAAAAGTAGACTTTGGGTGATTTGATTAAGCGGGATGTTAAATTCGACGAAAAAGGCTCAACCAATACTATGATGTGCATGCGCTCAAGTATCGATATCCAGTCTTTGATGGTTTTAATATCAACTGACGATTCACGACTTAAATAGCTTAAATCAAGGAGAGTGCCAACTCGACCAGATAAAAGTTGTACAAATCGTAAAAATTCACGACTTTTTTGTATGCCTGCGGATAAAACAATGTCACGTTCTATGTAACTGTTGATGTAGTCATCCAAAAATTTCTTTGGATTTTTGTTGGGGTTTGCATGCAACTCTGGCCATCCACCTTTGAATAGAATTTCTTGAATGGCTGTGTTTTGTGAAGATAGAATTTCTGCAACGCACAGTGTGTTGATATCAAAAAAACTGGCTCTACCTGCCAGGCTTTCCTTCACATTTCGATCCATTAAAATTTGATTGGAGCCTGTTAGGCGAAAAATAGTGTGGGTTTGTGCGTTTGTTCTTTTAAAAAGATCGACCCTTCGTTTTAAGGATGGAAACAATTCAGGCGCATATTGTGCTTCATCGATCAGTAATTTTTGAAGACCAAATTGATTGAGAAACAGCTCTGGATCTCGCTTTGCAAGGTCTCTGAGCGAAGGGTCATCCAATGATAGCTCTTTAAAGTCTTTGCCAATGTGTAAAAGTAGGCTTGTTTTACCGCACTGCCTTGGACCTCTTAAAATTTGAATGGGATCAAGATTTGACGTGATAAGATTTGAAATATCTCTATCAATCCACATATTTGGCAATTATGGACTATAAGTCCATAATTGCCAAGATATTTAAGCTAAGCCATCACTTGGTTTGTAAGAATTTTGCTTTAGTGAGGGCGTTTTATGCCTAAAAGCGTAACTTTCGTTTGCAATTGGACATTTAAAAGTCGACACCTGGTTCTGTATCTCATTGATATTAAACATTAAATATTTGGCCTATCAATTGCAGCTTGATCAATTCAGAGGTATTTTATGAATTTAAGATCAATTTTTTCTGTCGTTTTGATTTCGCTGATCTGGGTGTATTCCTGTGCGGAGCATTCCAATTTTGTGGGCGTTTCAAGATTTGATAAAAACAATCCCACGATAACAACCACAATCACGCAAGACGGTCGCATCCAAGACAGTTGGATTCAATCAAGAATGGGGTTAAGTCAGAAAATTGATCTGATGTTTGTGTTGGATGGTTCATCGTCCATGAATGATGAAACAGAGGTTATCAAAGCAGCATTGTCAGGTTTTGTCACAGCCATCATGGATCAAGGCATGGACTTATGTGTTGCCGTGATTGCGGCTTCACCGCTTTTAGAACGTTCGGGTCAATTGTTTTCTTTGTCAGGCAATGATTCAGATAAAGTCATATGCTCAAAATCAGTCACGAGAGGTACGTTCATTGGTCGAATTCAAGAAAATCTAAACACACACACCGTCGATACCGTGGATGAAACTGGATTGTATTCATTTAAAGAATCATTTCTAAATCAAAGTAACTTAAATAAAAATCAGAATCTTGGATTTTTTAGAGATGATGCCACGTTGGCAGTCATTTTTGTCGCTGATGAAAACGATATCAGTACATCGCCGGTTCCAAACAATCCATTGCTATGTGCCGGCGCCCCTCAATATAATTTTAGCCCTCAAGGCATTGTGGACGAAAATGAATTGTTGGGAGACGATTGTAAAGAAGCTCAAATCAGACAAGATTATTTATCTAACGCCAACGGAGAACTCATCTGGGGGCATCAACGCATTTACAGGGAAGCTCTGGGCTTTCAACAAGTTCTTCCCTTTTACAGTGCCATCATTGGATATCTTGAACCCAACGTCAATGGTGAGATGGCTCATGGATATTTAGATTTTGTTAATGCCAACGGTGGATATAAAATCGACATTAAATATGCTAGCAGTGAAAATCAACAGGATTTTTACTAACGATTTGCCAGCCTAGCTCCAAAGATCAACAAAGTTGCCAGTTTCATTTCGACTTTTGATTTATCTCATCAAGCGTGCCCAAACACCATCCATGCAGCTGTGAACGGTACATTGGTTGAGCCTTCATTTGTTCATGACTCGCATCAGCGCGTGACGTTTCAATCAAATGATGTTGCGATTGATGGCACAAGAATAGAAATCACTTACAAAGCATTTAAAGACGGCTGCGATTAAAGAGAAAACGATTCAATCGCAGTGAGCGTTTCGTTTAAGTCACTCACTTGGCTTTCCCAATACTTTGCCGTGTTAAAAAAACCAAA
>JAYRVV010000017.1:0-1974 GCA_041918415.1 Bdellovibrionota bacterium
CTAATTGTTCATTAAGGTGTCAATATAATACCATGTTAGCTTTAATAATGGCTTAGAGTTCAGAAAAAGCCATATCAAGATCGTCTATCAAATCATGCACGTCTTCAATGCCCACCGAAAGTCGTATAAAACCGTCACCGATGCCCAATGTTTCACGAATGTCCTTTGGTACGCTGGCGTGGGTCATGATGGCGGGATGCTCAATCAACGATTCAACCCCACCCAAACTTTCTGCCAATGTGAAAATTTTTAGCCTTGATAAAAATAATTTAGTTTTCTCTAAATTTAAATTCAGCACGCAGCTGATCATGCCACCAAAGCCATGCATTTGTTTTTTGGCCAATTCATGTTCGGGATGATTGACCAAACCTGGATAAATAACACTTTTAACTTTTTTGTGATTTTGTAAAAAAGTTGCAACTTTCATGGCGTTTTCACAATGCCTTTGCATGCGAACGGCCAAAGTTTTAAGCCCCCTTAACGTTAGCCATGCATCCATCGGTCCTGGAATTGCGCCCATGGCATTTTGTAAAAAGTAAAGCTCACTCGCCAAGGCCGAGTCTTTCACCACCAGCGCACCTCCAACGACATCGCTGTGTCCACCAATGTATTTTGTGGTTGAGTGCATCACCACGTCACAGCCCAATTCAATAGGGCGCTGCAAATAAGGGCTTAAAAAAGTATTGTCGACAACCGTTAATATGTTTTTGGATTTGCAGACCATGGCCACTTTCTCAAGATCGATGATCTTTAAAAGTGGGTTCGTGGGCGTTTCAATCCAAACCATTTTGGTTCGCTCAGTGATCGCGTTTTTTAAAGCTTGAATGTCTCTTAAATCAACAAACGAAAATGAAAACGACCTTTGCTCAAGCACTTTTCGAAACAATCGTTGAGTGCCACCATACACATCATCGCAACAAATCACGTGACTGTTGGCAGGCAAAAGATGCATCACCGTTGTAATTGCAGCAAGTCCGGAGCCAAAAGCCAAACCAAATTTTGCGCTTTCGAGATCCGCAAGAC
Organism: Bdellovibrionota bacterium; assembly: GCA_041918415.1. Taxonomy (GTDB): domain Bacteria; phylum Bdellovibrionota_G; class JALEGL01; order JALEGL01; family JALEGL01; genus JAYRVV01. The sequence goes on from JAYRVV010000017.1 coordinate 1,024, forward strand.
AGGCTTCCAAAGCATGACGTGTTGGATTTTGGGTTCTTGAGTATTCATATCCTTTGTGTTGGCCGGGCGAGGACTGGGCATAGGTGCTGGTTTGAAAAATGGGAACGATCACCGCACCCGTTTGGGCTTCAGGCGCTTGTCCTGTGTGAATGGCTTTGGTAGAAAAACCTTTGTACCGATTGTTCATTCACGCACCTTGTTGCTTAAATAATCAATGAAATCAATTTTGGTGATGGTGCCGACTGGTTTTTCTTCCTTGGCAACAATCACCAAACCTGTGTTGTAAAACAAATCCGTTAACATTGAGATCGGTTCATCTAAATCTATCGTGTAAAATTTCCTTTTCATGAATTCATCTGCGTTGGCGTTTTGAGCGCTTGGCGAAGAAAGCATGGCATTAAGTAAATCCACCTCAGAGATCACACCAATGATTTTGCCACCATCCACAACGGGCATCTGTGAAATGGAATTTTTTTTCATCAAATCAATGGCATCCTTGACCTTGTTGGATCGATCCAAACACACAACTTTTCCCAAACGATGTCCCAGCAATTCTCTGACCGGACCCATGATGGGCTGAGGCGATAAAAAGCCGTTTTCACGCATCCACTGATCATCATAAAACTTACTTAGATACCTCGAACCACTGTCAGCAAGAATGATCAAAAACTTTTTGGGTTCTTTTAAGGTTTTGGCATATTTGATCGCACCAACAACCGCACCGCCACATGAACCCCCACAAAACAAGCCTTCCATTTTAACCATGTCTCTGGCCATTTGAAAACACTCTTGATCTGAAACCTGAACCACTTCATCGATAAAGGAAAAATCAATGGTGGATGGTAAAAAGTCCTCACCAAAACCTTCAACTTTATAAGTGGTCAAAACTTTGGGAAGCACCTTGGTTTTAAAATAATCGTAGTACACCGAACCCACAGGATCCACACACAA
>JAYRVV010000018.1:0-2961 GCA_041918415.1 Bdellovibrionota bacterium
AAGTACCTTGGTACTTTGCTTCTATTAAATTTTTTTGTGCAAGCAATGTAGATACTGATGTTAAAATAATAAAGAGCGTTGATTTGAAAAAACTGCGTTTCATTTTTGTCATATTTTATTCCCCCATTGAAAAGCTTATAATGCAATTCTTTATTTAGATTAACGCTTATTATAATATTTAAATTTTTTGTGTGATATCTAATATTTTCAATGACTTATAATTATATTTAATCGAGCCTATTAAAAAGCCAAGTGACAAATACCCTATCATTTACGTCCTGACTTTGTAAGCCCAGCCCATTTAGTTTTCACTTTTGAATTTGAAACATTTTGATGAAACTCCAAAAGGCTTTTTCCTTGTGAACAACAAAATTTTTAATTGAACCAATGTGAGATGACTTTTCACACAGAAAAAATTAAAATCCTAACGAATCACACCAAGGGCATTGAGAATCAAAACAACGATGCACACGAGGGTTAAAAACACTCTCACAAACGTGCTTAAGCCAAAGCCAACACCCGCACCAAAGCCAGATCTCACAGCCTCAATCAGTGATCGAAAAGCAATCAATTCACCCAGCAAGGCCCCTAAAACAGGCCCCAATAAAATGCCCATGGGCCCCATAAATAAGCCCAACATGGCCCCCACACTCGCCCCCAAAAGGCCAAAACGCGAAGCTTTGCCCCACTTTTTAGCTCCGTAAAGCGTTAAAACAAAATCCAGAACATACGAAACAAAGGCAAGCGAAAACACCAAAACAATCACCCAATATGTAAAAGCATCGGGAATCAGCCATTCAATAATCAAGGCAGCCAATGCCAAAAAGATAAGACCGGGCAATACAGGCAGCACAGAACCCAACAAAGCAATCAAACAGATAAAAGCAAAAATAAGCCACGCAAGCCAATGCATCACAAAACCTTTTGAACAATGTGATTCATGATTTCAAACGCGTTGAGGGCCGCTCCCCTTCTTAAATTGTCGGCGACCGCAAACAGCTGCACAGCACTGCCCAGTGATTGATCTTTTCTGATTCTTCCAACAAACACCTCATCCTGACCTTGAGCCAACAGAGGTGTTGGTAAATCACATGTTTTTAAATTTACACTTTTGCTTAACAATTGAATCAAAGCTGACAATTCAAAAGACTTTTCAAATTCAACATTGATCGCTTCACCATGGCAGTGAAAAGTTGGCACCCGAACCACGTTGGCACTGATGGATAGTGTTTTCTTGCCTAATATTTTTTTGGTTTCATCCATCAATTTTTTTTCTTCATCACAAAATCCGTCCTCATGAAGATCACCAATCTGTGGGATCAAATTAAATGCAATGGGATTGGAAAACACTTTGGGTTCATGGCTTTGAAACTGATAAAGGCCTTCAACCTGCTTGGATAATTCTTCAATACCTTCTTTGCCTGCCCCTGAAACAGATTGATAGGTTGAAACGACCACACGTTTGATGCTGTAAGCATCATCCAAGGGTTTTAAGACATTGACCAATTCAATCGTCGAACAGTTGGGGTTGGCCACCAAGCGTGTTTTTTGATTGATCTCATGCTCGTTCACACCACAGGCAACCAAAGGCACATGATCGGACATCCGATGCAAACTGGATTTGTCGATCACAAATGCACCTGCCTCAATCGCGCGATGAATGTATTGCTCACTCACACTCGCATCGGTACAGAAAAAAACAAAATCCATACCCTCAAACCGCTCATGTTCAATGTTTTGTGTTTTAAGTTCTTGGTTTTGAAATGAAATGCTTCGCCCAAGAGAATTCAATGAAGCCAACACTTTGATTTTTTCAACAGGAAAATTCTTCTCTTCAATAATTTTAATCAATTCTTGACCCACCATGCCGGTTGCACCCACGATGGCAACGTTTTGCTTCTTCATTTTTTCACCTCCTTGGTGATAAGATCCAATACACCCAAGATCACTTGGCCCACCAAGGCCATGCTTTGAGCTGATATGTTTTTGACGACATCATCCTTGGTATGCCAAAATTTTCCGGGTGTTTCTTCAGACCCGTATGAAAAATCCATGAGATGAAGCGTGTCCACCCCTTGAGCGATGAACGGCACATGATCATCTTCGACAAATGACAAATTCTTTTCCAAAACATGACCCATGGACAATTGATCAAGCACTTCTTGCGTATACTGCAAGAGCTTCACATGACTTCCAGCCGATCGAATCAAACTCAAATTTTTATCCGCAATCATGTCAACCACAATGGCCGCTTTTAAACCACTTAAATGGTCGGCGTTTTGCACATACGCACGTGATCCGTAAAGACTATCAAGGCTTGACCAGTGTTCAAACGCTTCTTCACCATCCAAAAATAAAACCCTGGTGTTAAATGCATAAGCTTTGCTTTGAATGTAAGGTGTCAGTGCCAACAACAAGGCCACTGAGCTGGCCGCATCGTTGGCCCCAACAAACTCAATGCCCTCAATGTTCTTGCTGTCGTAATGTGCAGTCAAAAGCACCGTTTGCTTTTGGTCACTGCCTTTGATGTCATAATACAAATTTTTCATATGAACATCACCCTTGGGGGTTTTTGCGACAAAGGTATGTTCCTTCATGCTTAAATTGAATTTTGAAACTTCGTCACGCAAATACTTTCTAACATTTTCAATGCCTTTTGAGCCTGGATACCTTGGACCAAACGAAACAATGTTGTCTGTGTGATTCATGGCATTTTTGGAGATTTCGTCATCAACGTTACACTTGGAGTAAAGAAATACTCCCGAAAGCGTGATGATCAATAAAACTTTATAATCAAAGCGGCCTGATGTGCTTGGTTTTACTCTCTTGTATTGAGCTTGTATTTTTTTGAACAATGTTTTGAACACGTATGTCTCTCTTTAAAATAAGTTTTTCAAAAGGACCCCAAAGCAAATAGACACAGCCACTCAGGTATATCACCCACCATGGCTTAAAGGCCAA
>JAYRVV010000019.1:0-3229 GCA_041918415.1 Bdellovibrionota bacterium
ACTGATTGAGTTGGCTGCTTTAGAGTTGACTAAAATCACAGGTCAAAAACCGGTTGTGACTCGATCAAAAAAGGCCATTGCCAATTTCAAACTTCGCGAAGGTTTGGCCATTGGTTGTAAGGTGACTCTACGCTCGCACAGAATGTATGAGTTTTTCGATCGTCTTTGCAACGTTGCGCTTCCTCGTGTCCGTGACTTTAGGGGAGTGTCGAGTAAAGGCTTCGATGAAAAGGGCAATTACACATTGGGCATCAAAGATCACACCATTTTTCCTGAAATTAATTTTGACAAAGCGGACACAACCATCGGCATGAATGTTACGTTTGTGACCACAGCCAGAAACAATGAACAAGGACGCCAGTTGTTAACACATCTGGGTATGCCTTTTAGAAAAAAACAATAGGAGTGAATCATGACTGATCCAATTGCAGATTGCTTGACTAGAATTAGAAATGCACAAAAGGCAAAACATGTGTCGGTGAGCGTTTCAAATTCATCCATCAAAGTTAAAATTTTAGAAATTTTAAAAGACAATGGTTTCATCAATGGCTTTGAATTAAAGAAAAATGAATTGAAAAGACCAATGCTTGTGGTTGATTTAAAATACCATCAATCAAAGCCTGCCATTTATTCAATCAAAAGAATCAGTAAGCCTGGCATGCGCATTTACAGCACGCAAACTGAACTGAAAAAAAAGCTCAGCGTTATTGGCTTAAGCATTGTGACAACCTCCAAGGGCATCATGACAGATAAAATGGCATGTGAGCAGGGTCTTGGTGGTGAAGTCATTTGTTCGGTGTCATAAGGAGTACATCATGTCACGAGTAGGAAAAAAACCGATTGCAATTTCACAAGGTGTGACGGTCAGTCTGAATGGACAAAAAATGACGGTCAAATCAGCCAAGGGTCAATTGGAATTTAACATCGATAAAAAAGTTAAGGTTGAAGTGAAGGGGCAAGAAATTGTTTGTTCCTTACTTGAGCATGATTCCAATCACGATGCGGCGATGTTTGGTATGGTTCGAAACACCATAGCCAACATGGTTGAAGGTGTGAGCAATGGATTTAAAAAAGAGTTGGACATCGTTGGTGTGGGTTACAAGGCCAATGTCAAGGGTCAAGAATTAGAATTGGCTTTGGGTTTTTCCCATCCAGTGGTTTTTAAGATTCCTCAAGGCATTAAGATATCTGTCGAAAAGCAGACCCATTTGCTGATTGAAGGGGTTGATAAAACTTTGGTGGGTGAAACCGCTGCCAAAATTCGACGTTATCGTCAACCCGAACCCTACAAGGGCAAAGGTGTCAAATACAGTGATGAGCGCATCATTCGAAAAGCCGGTAAAGCCGGAGCAGGAGCTAAAACATGATTCGAAATAAAAAAATCATAAGGCAGTCACGTGTGAGAAATAAACTTAGAAAGGCGATGAGTCGTCCAAGACTGAGTGTGTTTAGAAGCAACAAGCACATCTACGCACAAATCATCGATGATTCCAATCAAAAAACTTTGGTCAGCGCATCGACCTTGTCCAAAGAATTGAAGGGAAAATATAAACAGGTGACGGTTGAGTCGGCAAAAGCTGTTGGACAATTGATCGCTCAAAAGGCAAAAGCGGCTTCACTCAATGAAGTGTGCTTTGATCGAGGTGCCTACATGTATCATGGCAGGGTTAAGGCTTTGGCCGAGGCTGCACGTGAAGGTGGATTGAAATTTTAAAGGAGAATGTATGGGAAGAATAGATGCCAGTGCTTTAACGCTTGTGGATAACGTCATCAAAGTTAATCGCTGTGCGAAAGTGGTCAAAGGTGGACGTCGTTTTAGTTTCGCAGCCATTGTGGTGGTTGGCGATAAAAATGGTCACGTGGGTGTTGGATTGGGAAAAGCCAATGAAGTTCCAGAGGCCATTCGCAAAGCTTCAGAGCAGGCCAAAAAATCAATCGTTAAAGTGAATGTTCATGGAACAACAGTCGGGCATGAAGTTCTGGGGCATTATGGTGCAGGATCGGTCTTGTTAAAGCCGGCCAGCGACGGTACGGGCGTGATTGCTTCAGGAGTTGTTCGTAGTGTTTTGGAAGCTTGTGGTATTTCTAATGTATTGTCTAAATCTATCGGTACATCAAATCCTCACAACGTGGTCAGAGCAACCATGGATGCACTTTTAAAACTCAGACCGATTGCCTATGAAGTGGTCTTGAAACAAGAAAGTGGTGTGTTATGAAAACGGTGCAAATCACACAAAAGCGAAGCACCATTGCAACCAATGAAATCCAAAAGGCATGTTTGTTGGGCTTGGGATTAAAGCGAAGAGGACAAATTGTTTATTGTAAAGACACGCCATCTTTAAGAGGTATGATCAAAAGGGTGATTCACTTGGTGGACGTGCAAAGCGTGCAAAAAGAACCAGGCGCTACAAAAAAGATTTCTTATTATGAAGTTGTTGCTGGCGTTAAACCAAAACTTCAAAGCAAAGAGAAGAAAACAAAGACAAAAACAAAGACTAAGGCGAAGGAGAAAAAATGATGAATTTATCCAATTTAAAAGCGCCGACTGGTTCTCGTAAGAATAGAAAGCGAGTTGGACGAGGTCATGCTACGGGACAAGGTAAAACCTCAGGCAAGGGACACAAAGGACAAAAGGCCAGAAGTGGTACAGGAAAACCCGGTTTGGGTTTCGAAGGTGGTCAAATGCCACTGCATAGACGCATACCAAAATTCGGATTCAAAAACATTTTTAAAATTAACTACAATGTTTTGAACTTGGATGATTTGTCTAAAATGAACGATGGCAGCACAGTTGATGTGAACCTGTTAAAGAAAATGGGTCTTTGTAAAGGATCAAATCCATTAAAAATTTTGGGTCGAGGAAAATTAGATAAAAAATTAACCGTTAAAGCCAAGGCTTTCAGTCAATCGGCAAAACAAGCCATTGAAAAAGCCGGTGGTCAAGTTGTTGTTGAATAAATAAACTTTTAAAAAACGAGGAATCAAGATGGCATCGCCCGTTGCCAACATGGCCAAAGTCCCGGAACTTCGCAAGAGGTTGTTTTTCACATTGATGATGTTAGCGGTGTATCGATTGGGTGTTCATGTGCCCACGCCCGGCATAGATGGTTCGGCCTTGGCTAAGTTTTTTGAAGCTCAAAAGGGCACTTTGTTTGAAGTGTTTAACTTGTTCAGTGGTGGTGCGCTGGAAAGGTTTTCGATCCTGGCCTTGGGTATCATGCCCTACATC
>JAYRVV010000020.1:0-5051 GCA_041918415.1 Bdellovibrionota bacterium
AAAAGCAGATCATCGATGCGTTGAAAGAACGTCTGGATGCCCGCATTGTCAATGATGCGAGCAATCCATTTCTACCCTCTTTTTATCAGAACATGAGCAAGTACGCTTTTCAAACTCAAGTGTTTTTTTTGCTATCACGTTTTCAACAACAGCAGGACATCGCTCAAAGAGATTTGTTTTCTTCTAACATCATATGCGATTATCTTTTTCAGAAAGATCGTCTGTTTGCATCCTTAACCTTGGAAGCAGCGGAATTTGCGCTTTACGAAAAAATTTATGGTTTACTCAAGGGCACTGTGTCCAATCCGGATGTGGTCGTTTATCTACAAGCCGATGTTGACACCTTGCTTGATCGTATCGCTAAAAACGACAATGATCTTTCAATCCTGTTACCAAGGACCTATTTGGAAAATGTGGTCAAAGCTTACCAAACATTCTTTTTTCACTATGCCTTAAGCCCTGTCATTGTTTTTAACACATCCAAGGGCAAACCCTTGGATGACAGCGCCACCATGGACATGCTCGTCAAAAAAATGAACGAGGTCAAAACCGGATTGCATTTTCTTAACCCATAAAAGAGGAACAACAATGGACAAAGTCATCGAAAAAATCACGGCCAGAGAAATTTTAGATTCGCGCGGAAAACCAACCGTCGAGGCCGACGTTTTATTGAGCGATGGTAGTCTTGGCCGAGCAGCTGTGCCGTCTGGTGCTTCCACGGGGGATAAGGAAGCCATTGAGTTAAGGGATCAAAATCACCGATTGGGTGGTAAGGGTGTTACAAAGGCCGTGCTGAATGTCTTGGAGAAAATTGCACCTAAACTCATCAATCAAAATCCTTTTCATCAAGAGCACATCGATCAAACGCTCATTGATTTGGATGGCACGCCCAACAAATCAAACCTAGGTGCAAATGCCATCTTGGCCGTTTCAATGGCTGTGGCCAAAGCATCGGCTTTGAGTAAAAAACAAAATTTGTACAATTACCTTGGTGGAAAACAAGCTGTCACTTTGCCTGTGCCATTGATGAACGTGATCAACGGCGGCGCACATGCTGACAATGGATTGGACATTCAGGAGTTCATGCTTGTGCCACATGGCTTTGATTCTTTTTCTCAAGCGTTGTTTGCAGGTTGTGAGGTTTTTTACGCACTTCATGATCTTTTAAAATCAAAACACTTATCCACCAATGTTGGCGACGAGGGCGGTTTTGCACCCAACATTCGAAATACAAAAGAAGCACTGGATTTAATCATGCAAGCCATTGAAAAAGCCGGCTACAAGCAAGCCAGCCAAATGGCTTTGGCTTTGGATGTTGCGGCCAGCGAATGGTTCGACGGACAATACTACGTGCTTAAAAAATCAAGCCTAGATAAAAAAAACAGCCAGGACATGATTTCTTTTTTTAAAGAGCTCACTTCACTGTACCCCATCGTATCAATCGAAGATCCTTTGGACCAAAACGACTGGGAAGGTTGGAAAGACTTAACCGAGCAATTGGGACAAAAAATTCAGTTGGTGGGTGATGACTTGTTCGTCACCAACAAAAAGATTTTACAAAGAGGCATTAACGAATCGTGTGCAAATTCTATATTAATTAAACTTAATCAAATTGGTACGCTTACAGAAACATTACAAACTATCGAATTGGCTCAAGATCATGAATGGGGCACAATTATTTCTCATCGCTCAGGAGAGACAGAAGACACATTTATTGCAGACTTGGCCGTTGGAACAAATGCATCACAAATCAAGACAGGTTCACTATCCAGATCTGATCGAGTGGCCAAATACAACCAACTTTTACGAATTGAAGAAGAGCTTAAAGAACGTGCAATCTTTGCAGGACCACAACCCTTTAGCAAATGATCAAGGTGCAATATTTTTTTTAACTCTCTATATTTCCTTTAAACCCGAATATCGGTTTTCACTTTTTGAATGGATGATCGATACGCCTTTCGAATGGGTTCAACGTGCTCGTTGATAAATGACTGAACTTGTTTTGGTGCCATGCCAACCAACCTTGATGGGTCGGCTTTGACAAGCAGCTTGGGAGAGATTTTATCAAAATCCTTGTCTGTGCGAATTCTCGATAGCAAATCATTGCTTTGTCCCTTTTCGTAAACATTTTTAGCAACATCATTGGCGTGTTTTCGTATTGACTCGTGAAGCTTTTGCCGATCCCCACCTTCTTTTACGGCAGCCATCAAGATTTCCTCGGTTTGCATAAATGGCAAGGCCTGATCCAAATGATTCGCAATCACTTCATGGTTGATTCTCATGCCACTTGCGATGTTTAAAACCAATTCAAGCACAGCATCACAAACCAAAAACGCATGAGGCAAAACGATCCTTCGATTGGCTGAATCGTCCAATGTTCTTTCAAACCACTGATGGCTGGCCGTGTCGTATGCGTTAGGCAATAAGTGGATCACGTACCTGGCCAGAGAACAGATGCGTTCACTTCTCATTGGGTTTTGCTTGTATGGCATGGCCGATGATCCAACCTGCATGCTTTCCTTGGGTTCTGATATTTCGTGCAGGGCTTGAAGCAAGCGCATGTCGGTTGCAAATTTATTTGCAGATTCACAAATGCCCGCCAATATCGAAAGAATTCTTGAATCAAATTTTCTTGGATACGTTTGTCCTGTGACCGGATAAGTTTTCTCAAAACCCATTTTTTCACAAACCATCTGATCCAATTTTAAAACCTTGGCTTCATCACCATCAAAGAGTTTTAAAAAACTATCCTGTGTGCCCGTTGCACCTTTCACACCATGAAAACGAATTTGGGATTGCTCAAACTCCAAAAGCTCCATGTCCATGACAAAGTTCATAATCCATAAACAAACACGCTTGCCCACCGTTGTGGGTTGCGCCGCTTGAAAATGTGTAAACGCCAATGTGGCGGTGTCTTTTTCTTTGAGTGCAAAGGTCGCCAATTTATCGATGCACGCAGATAATTTACCGGCAATCATGGTCAAGCCTTCTTTGATTCGAATGATGTCTGCGTTGTCGGTAACAAAGGCACTGGTTGCACCCAAATGAATGATGGGTGCAGCTTTTGGGCATTGTTTGGCGTATGTTTTTACATGAGCCATCACATCGTGACGGATTTCTTTTTCTATGGTTTTGGCCAATTTCCAATTAACTTTAGCAATGTTTTCCTTCAATTCATCAATTTGAACTTTGCTGATGTTTAAGCCCAATTCTTTTTGAGCGCTTGCCAAAGCGATCCAAAGTTCTCTCCACAATTGAATTTTCTTTTGTGATGAGAAAAGTTCAACCATCGAAGCGCTTGCGTAGCGCTCCAAAACCACATCGACATCAAAATGCTGCGCCATCAAAGCCCTAATACCACGACTTGAACAAAGCTCAATGATTTAGATGTTAAAAGATAACCTGAATGCGTATCTTAAATTGCCATCCTGACGTACCGATGTTCCAATCTCTTCAAAATACATCGCGCCTTCAAGCTCCATCACCCAAAGATCCAGACTGGCACCAGCCGTAAAATATCCCTGATTCAAACCTGCTCGAAGCGCTAAAAGCCAAGGAAGCTTAGATTCAACACCCACATGCAATTTAGATAATAATGGTATTTCTCGGTTGATGTCTCGAACATCAATTGCAAAAGCGCTTTTAATCTTCCAGATGTCTGGGTGAATGGCAAAACCCGCGTTGATGCTTTGTTCGTTGTCTTGAGCTGAATCAAACGACGTGCTTCCGATATCTTCCCAGGTCACGCCAAATTGAGGTCCAAGGGCTTTAAACCACTTTGCATCTTTCAATTCGCCAAAAGCCAAATTTGATTTTAAACCCAAATTAACACCCAAACCAAAGCGCTTTTCTTTATAAATCTTTTTGAGTTGTGAATTTAAGGCCAGCTCACCCGATGCATCGTCTTGAGTGTCCGTAAAATCAACTTGCTGATCCACTTCATCCAACGAAAAACGCAATGTCGGCTTCAGCGTCACACCAACTTGAAGTAAACCATCCCAAAATCCGTGAGCACCTGAGATAAAAAGTGAAGCATCGCCTAAGTTTCTCACGTAAAAAGACTCAGGCACATCGTTTCTGACGGTCAAATCTATTCTTTCATCAATCAACAAACCAATGGCAAAGTTCTTACGAACATAATTAAAAATATCAAACGTTGTACGCAGTCTTCTGAATTTCCCCGTGTTGGCCTGAACAAAATCACCAATGACGTTTGTTTTATCTGAGTCCGTCGAAGCCGCATCAAGGTCATCGGATAAATCTTTCAAATCTGTAAACAAATCAAAGGCATTTTTGGAAACTTCACCCGTGATCGCCAAAAATTCAAATTGTCCTTTATCCAAATCATTCAAACCGGCCGGATTGTAAAAAGGCGATGATCCATGTGTACCTTTGAGCGCCACACCCACATTACCCATACCAAGGTTACGAACTTTTCGATTTAGACTTGGACCTTCACTCGTAAATGTATTGTTTTGCGAAGGAAACTGCGCAAATGCGACCGAAGCAGCAACCAACAAAGCGCTTAAAATTATTTTTTTCATGATTCTATCCTTTTCTCCTAAGGTGTTTGATTACATTCCCTTTTTGTTCCACCAAATGTAACTTCAAAAAAGACGGGAATATCTCCACCCTCATCCTCAATATCTTGAAGAATCTGTGCCACACGCGAAAACGTGTCAAAATCAGCCCCTAGCCCTGCCGCTTCACCATCACTTGATATGGTGTTGAGATTGTTGATAAAACGGTTTTCTTCCTCTGTGCTTAAAGCGCTTGCAACAAAGTCATCAGAAACATCGTCAATGCCTGTTCCACCCACCCTTGCGGCACAAACCGCCGCATCGGTGATTGCATCTATATCTTGCGGAGCTTCACATGCGTTGCATTTTGTGTTCGTAGAATTCGCACCAATTTTAGTGAACACAGCAGCGATTTCAAAATTTTTTGAAACAAAACGTTTGAGGTAAACCTGTTGAAGCAAAACAGGATCGGTCAGATCTGTCTCAAGTTCATCCAATAGATCTGTCGCTTCTTCCAATTCATCGATCAAA
>JAYRVV010000021.1:0-4490 GCA_041918415.1 Bdellovibrionota bacterium
ACCGCCCTTTTCAAAAATCCAATATCTCAGATCTTTTGAGGCGCCGGCATTGAAAGGATCATTTTTAAAACGACTGAAACAATCGAGGGCATAAACTTCTGACCACAGATAGCCATAATAACCAGCATCATAACCTCCCATGATGTGACCAAAACCAGCTGGAGAAATGGCCTTGGGGGTGTTGTGAATCTTCAGCGTTTGCTCTTGAATTTTGTTCCACAATTGGTTGAGATTGGATTTTGGGTTTTGATGCAACTTAAGATCGACCCATGCGAACATCAACTGTCTTGCATAATGAACACCCATATCGGTTTTTTTACTCTTAATGATTTGAGATAATTCTTTGGGTGAAAGTTTTAACTGTGGGTTTTGATAATGGCCAGATATGTAAGGCAGGGCTTTTTCATGTCTTGCCCAATGCTCCAACAGCTGTGAAGGGGTTTCAACAAAATCGCGATACACCCTCGATCCGGCAAAGCGTGTGAAGTTAGCTTTGGTGAGGGTTTGGTGCAGGATATGCCCAAACTCATGAAACAAAGTTTCGACATCGGAAAATGAAAGCAAGGAGGGTGCGGATTTTGATTTGGGAGCAAAATTGGCAACAATGCATGAAACGGGCTTGACATAATCAAAGCCGCTTTTTCTTCCACTGACAAGGTTAAATGCGGCCGCATGACCGTATTTGCCCTCCCTTGGGTGTAGGTCCATAAGAAAGTAGGCGATGGCGTTTTTGGATTTTAGATTTTTAATTTCATAGGCCAACACGTCTTCATGCCAGCAGTGTTTAGATGAAAGGGGCTTGATGACGATGGAAAACAATTTCTCACAGATTTTAAACATACCGTCAAGCACGGTGGACAAGGGGAAAAAGGTTCTTATTTTATCCTCGTCAAGGGCGTATAGTTTTTGTCTTCTTTGGTCCGTGTAGTAACGGTAATCCCACATTTCAATGGCTTTGGCCTGCGGTTCATCAAGTGATTTGAGGTGTAAGAGTTCTTTGAGATCTTTTCTTAGCTTTTCTTTGATGGTCTGTTCCACTTGATTTAAAAAGCGGGTTACGTTTTGTGTGTTTTGGGCCATCTTGTTTTCCAGGACATACTGAGCATGGTTTGGGTACCCCAGAACTTTGGCGAGCTTGCTTCTTAATTGGATGGTTTTTTTAAGCAATTTAAGGTTTTCTGGTCCGCCTTTTCTTTGATTTTTAATTTCCAATTTTCTTCTGAGTTTTTCATTTTTCATGTTTTTCATGAACGGGATCAATGAGGGATAATCCAAAGTCACCTTGTATCGATGTCTTTTTTTTTCCAATGTGTCCAAATAAGTGGGATCAAAATTGCTCATTTCTTTTTGAGAAACCCAAATGTGGTCTCGATGCTCGTTGAGGTTGCTTGCAAAGCGGCTTTCCAATTGGTTGATGCTCTTTGAAATCTCAAGGACGATTTTTCGCTTATGTTCAGGAAGATCCATGCCCTGACGTTTAAAATCAAGAAGCGTTTTGTCCAACATTCTCTTTGCTTCGCCTTTAAGGCTGTCCTTTTTGATACGACTGGACGCAGCTTTCAGTTGTTTGTAAATGGGTTCATTCAAATACAGTTCACTTTGAAAATCACCGACTCTAACTTCGCACTGGCCACCAATGTCGCGAAGGGTCTTGTTGGGAGATACGTATTTTAAAAAGATGGCCACACTGGTCGATTGCATCAAGTCAGCCTGCAAATTTTCAAAAGCGATGAAAGTGTTTTCAAAGTTGAGCTGTTGGCTTGATAAATGCTCCAAAGCTTTGGTGCGACTGACGGCCAAGTCAAATGCCTCATTGATCTTTTGAGCAAGTTGCTTTGCGCTTGGGTTAAATGAGAGATGTTTAAAATTCATGGTTTAAATCCATTGCTTCACGTGGTTTTTTGAATATAACAAATGCAAATAAATTTTGAACGAATTTTTAAACAATGCTAAGTGATTTTTTTAAACACAAACCAGGAGTTTAACATGAGTGAGCAAGAAGTTTTGGTGGTGGCCTCTAAAGTCAAAAAGTACATCAAGGAAAAGTCCGGAATGAACACATCTTCATCGGTTTTGGATGCATTATCCACCAAGGTTTGTGCATTATGCGATCAAGCCATTGAGAAGGCTAAAAGTGATGGACGTAAAACGGTTATGGATCGGGATTTTTAATTCAGAGTCCTAGGCTTTGATCGATCAGATTCAAAGAAAGTTGGACGTGTTAGGGTTTTTCACTGGGTGTAAAAAACCATGAATTGGCAGATTTTGGCCATTGTTGCTTATTTGCTCCTTTCATTGGCCATATCGTTTTGGGTCTCACTAAGGGTTAAAACAACCAAGGATTATTTTGTAGGCGGCAGATCTGTAGGCGTGCTTTTGGCCACGGTGTCCATTTTTGCGACATGGTTTGGGGCTGAAACCTGCATGGGCTCTTCTGGAGCCATTTACATGGAAGGGCTTTCGGGGAGCAAGGCGGATCCTTTGGGTTATGCGTTTTGCTTGCTTTTTGCGGGTGTGTTTTTTGCCTATAAACTTTGGCAAAACGATGTTGTCACCTTACCTGATTTTTTTAAAAAGCGTTTTGGACCACGCGTGGAGTTTTTGGCCTCTTTGATTGTGATTCCAACTTCACTGGTTTGGGCTTCTGCGCAGATACGAGCTTTTGGTCAAGTTGTGACCATGATGACGCCCATGTCTTTTCATGTGGCCATGGCGATTGCGGCCATTGCGGTCATTGCCTATACATTTGTGGGCGGTATTTTATCTGACATTTTTACAGATTTTATACAAGCCATTGTGTTGATCATCGGTTTGTTGATTTTATTGGTTTTTTCTGTGTCGCACTTGGGAGGTTTAGAATTGGCCATCAAGGGCATTGATGCTTCACGGTTAAGTTTCGTTCAGTCGGGTGAATCTTTTTTAAGCCGATTGGATGCATGGACCATTCCCATATTGGGTTCAGTGGTGGCGCAAGAGTTGGTTTCGCGAATGGTTTCTTGTAGGGGCGCCAAGCAAGCAAGATTCAGTGCCGTCAGTGCATCTTTGCTGTATTTGATGGTGGGCTTGATTCCGGTGCTTTTGGGTCTTTTTGGTCCAAAATTGATCTCAGGTCTTGAGGATCAAGATCAATTTTTACCCACCTTGGCCAAAACGCTTTTGCCTCCCTGGATGTTTGTGGTTTTTGTCGCATCGATTTTGTCAGCTATTTTATCCACGGTTGACTCCACCATCCTTTCGGTATCATCCATTGTTTCGCAAAATATTTTACCAAGGTGGCCACAGATCTCTGGCCAATTGGGTGAACTCAAGTCAGCTCGATTGATCGTGCTTGTTTCGGGTGTTGTGGCCTATGTGGGTGCCATCACGGGTCAGAGTATTTATGACTTGGTTGAAATGGCATCTTCATGGGGATCTGCGGGCGTGTTTGTGATTGCGTTTTTGGGCTTATGGACCAAGTGGCATTTGGAAAAGGCCGCATTTTGGACCTTGATTGTGGGTTGTGTTTTTTTGCCTTTGGCCTCGCACGTGCTTCACTGGCAAGCGCCGTATGTTGCAACTTTGGGAGCATCAATGGCAACTTATCTTGGAATCCACGTTTTTGAGTTTGCACGTCGACGTGAAGCCTATTTTGAAAAGCCAGGGATCAAAAAAGTCAGTCATTTTTAACTTGATTAGAACCTCGCGTTGCGTTAGTTACATTCAATCTCGATGCTTCGTTCGTTCTGTTTATTGCTGGTTTGTTTTTTATTTGGAAGGCTCGCTTTTGCCAATGCGCCGTATGTGCGCCTTGACTTAAACGTCAAGCGATGTTTTCGTCTAGATCCACAATTAACAAACGAACATATTTCACTTTTACATTGTCAAAGTGCCAAGGTTTTAAAATCTCCAAAACGTCTTGATTTAAATACAAAGTGGATACACTTCGAAGATGGGGTTACGTTGATGCCTGTAAAGCATGATCCCGGGCGTCTTCCTTTTGGCTTGAAACAAATTTTAGATTTAAAATATTTTTACACGCATAAAACCGATGCAAATTTTGTTCCCTGGAAGGTGCATGAAATTCAAAATGAAAAAACAAAAGCAAAGGTGTTGATTCAGGGTTACTATGACCCATTTTCACTTCAAACTTCAAACAATTTAAATTCTAAAGAGGCCAGGGCGCATGTGTATGTGTTTGAAGAGTTGTTTTCAGGTGTGCTTTTAAAAAACATCCTTAAGGAAAACAAACTCCGTTGGTTGGATTATAAGGGTTTGAATTTAAAATCACGCGTTTACAGTGGCTCAAAAAGAAAATTTGAGAATAATGCCGTGGCCGTTCAAAGTACGATCAGCACTGCAAAAGTTTTATATAACACAGCAAAGGCGCTGCTTATGTTGGGGCAGCTTTCTCACAACAATCAAGCGCAAAATATATACCATCCGCACGATATTTCTCAGGTCAATTCACATTGGTTTGAAAAAAATAAGAAAGCAAATGTAAACTTAAAAAC
>JAYRVV010000022.1:0-2270 GCA_041918415.1 Bdellovibrionota bacterium
ACGATAAGATTCAATAAAAAAGCAATCAAGGTTGCGCTTGCGCCAACCAAATCAACTTGCACA
Organism: Bdellovibrionota bacterium; assembly: GCA_041918415.1. Taxonomy (GTDB): domain Bacteria; phylum Bdellovibrionota_G; class JALEGL01; order JALEGL01; family JALEGL01; genus JAYRVV01. The sequence continues at coordinate 64 of JAYRVV010000022.1, forward strand.
ACCAATGTGGTTAAGGTCGCCGGACCCACAATGAGGGGCATGCCAAGGGGCACAACGCCAATCGCGCCTGTGTACACTTGCTTGTCTTTTTGAGAAAACAAAAGCTCACTGATTGACAAAATCAACAAAACTAAACCACCAGCCACCATAAAGTCGGCCACGGTGATGCCTAAAAAGCTAAAAACTTTTCGCCCCAAAAACACGAACACAAGCCCGATGATGAAAGCGGTGAGCGTGGCGTCGAACAAAATACGCTTGCGTTGTTCTTTGCTTAAACCTTCAATCAACGCGATGTACGATGGTAAAACACCGACGGCATCCATCGCCACGAAAATGGGTATAAAAGCAATCATCAAATTGGCAAACCATGTGTGCATCTAAAGAGCTAGACTAAGGAAGTTTTTAAAAAATGACCATTAAAAAATGAGCTTGCAATCAACTTCATCTTTGCATAAACCCTTATTTCATTGTGATTTTAGAAAATAAAATTCGTAAGCACATCACACAATGCTTGGCAGATCATCGTCTGATTCAACAGGGTGATGTGGTGATGGTGGGTCTTTCCGGTGGAAAAGATTCCTTTAGTCTTTTGTATTTTTTAAAGGAAATTCAAAAAAAATCACATTTGAATTTTTCGCTGCTGGCGGTCACGTTGGATGGTGGTTTGATTGGTCTGGATGATCAAGCGTTAAGGGCTTTTTGTACAAAACTGGATGTTCCTTTTCATTTGGAGCGAAAGCCAGTGTTTGAAATTGTTTCGGAAAAAAAAGACGAAGACTCAACGTTTTGCAGTCTATGTGCAAAAATGCGAAGGGGTATTTTATACCGTTTAGCTAATCAATTGGGTGCGAGTAAAATCGCATTGGGTCATCATTTGGATGATGCCATTGAAACGCTCTTTTTGAACATGTTTTATTCAGGACAGCTCTCTTCATTGCCTCCCTGTCTTGAGTCCAACAGTGGTTTTGTGCCTGTGATTCGGCCCATGTTGTACGTGGCTGAAAACGATCTTCAAGCTTTTTCACTTGAAAAAAAGTTTAAAACACTGGGCTGTGCTTGCCCGGTTTGTCCAACGCATCCTCATTTTGAAGGCATGGGTGATCTAAAACGAAATGAAATGAAAAGTATGGTTCAAAAATTGAGTGAACGCATCCCCAATTTTCGAAGCAATGTGAAAAATGCCTTGATGAATCTAAAGACGGATCGGTTTTTTACAAAAGAATCACTTACTGATTTAAATTCCAGTTGTAATCTTTAAAAACCACGGGCATGTTGGGTTGAATCTTTTGAGCCAAATCATTGGGAAGGTGTGCTTGAATAAAACTTAAAACATCGGGTTTAAAATCAAGGGCGTACCAATCAAAGAGTTTAGATGTGTGTAATTTTGAGTCTTTGATTTGTGTTTCACTTTCAACAAAATTGCGTGTGGCCAGGTTAAGCTGTGCTTCAAGATTTTCTTCATCGTAAAATGAAATGGGCGGGCAGGATTTGCTTGCGCAATTGAGTGCAAAATGAATGCGAGGGTCAATCGGTGTTAGAACAAAAGCCTGTCTTGGATCTTGATTGGAAAATGGTTTTTTAAAATGATGAAGGGTGTTGCCTCTTAAAATGCCATGTTCAATGTCGTTTAAGCTAAACTGGTTTTGGCCCACGTAATAAATAGCCATGTCAAAAAAATTGTTCTTCTCCAACACAGATTTTTTGACTTCAAACGCAATGACTGCATGTATGGTCAAGGCATTGTAAAGATTGATCCAAAAGGCTTTTTTGGATGATGGGCTTTGAAGTTCGCTTAAGTTGATGCATACAAGTTGGCGGCTTAACAAAATATAATCGTTGTATTGACTGGATGACTTGATTTGATCATAGGCAAGGCCTTTGGTTTTTACATCATAAAATTGGCTGTGGATGCGTTTGGCTTTGATTTTTAATTCTTTGGCCAATTGATCGGCCTTGTACTGACATTGAACGGGCTTTGTGCCTTCATTGAGCACTTTAGGCTTTTGTCCCATGGAAAGCGTGAACAAAAGGGATGAAAGTGTAAGAAAAATTTTTTTGAAGTTCATGGCGACCATTATACATGTAATTTGTCAAAAAGGGATCTGGGGATCAAACGATCTGGGGACACACGACTGGACCCGAATTATTTTGTAAGTCTGTGTTAGAGATTGGGTCCAGTCGTGTGTCCCCCGAATTCCCCCGAATTC
>JAYRVV010000023.1:0-8069 GCA_041918415.1 Bdellovibrionota bacterium
ATATTGAACGGGGGTTTGACCATTTTGATCGATGTCTATTTTCTTAAACGCAACCTTACCTTGATATTTTTGAGCCAGTTCTTCAAAAATGGGTGCCACGGCTTTACAAGGGCCACACCATTGTGCCCAAAAATCCACGATGGTTGGAATTTTAGAATTGATAACGTCGCTTTGAAAACTTGTGTCAGATACATCCTGAACGTGACTGGATATCATGATTCTTCTCCTTCATTGATGTTCGTGATTATTTAGTCATGCACGAGCGGATCGTCAAGACCTTCGAGCAAATTTTTATGGTCGCTACCAAATTTAACCAAAGTATGATAGGAGGCATGAGCGCATGAGAAATCAAGTACCAAGTAGTGGAAATTTAAAGGAAATTGCTCTTTCTAGGGTATATGTTTTCATCCAGAAGAATCAATTCAATGGAACACTTTTGTTGATCAATGACAAAGTCAAGAAGTCATTTGCCTTTGAGGCGGGCTTTGTCATGCATAGCCGCTCAAATGTGCCAAATGAAAACCTCATCAACATGCTTTTGGAGGATAAAATCATCGATTCCTTAAGCATCAAAGACATTGCGGATCAATTGATTCAAAAGGAGAGCTTGTCGCAGGGCGAAGAATTGGTGAAACTCGCATTGATCAACTTTGAACTTTTACAAGGTTATCTGGAAAAACAAATGCAAAGACGTTTATCTCAAGCGTTAAGTTGGCAAGATGGAAAATACGCTTTGGTCAATGAATTGCCCGTGGGATTGGTGAAAATGCCATATTCAAAAAGCATTGTTGAAATTGCGTATCAAACAATGCTCGCAAAGACAGACCAAGCCGGGGTTGACCCCTCGATGGTACCAACTTTTTCAGGTAGTGGATTGAATGACAGAGATCTTAAAATCACTGGGTTAGAGCTTAATATGTTTAGAGCCATCAATGGGGTGGATTCAATTTTAAAAATTTCGCAAAATACACGTTTGGATTTAAAAGCCGTTGGACATTTCATGCGTGTGATGGAAAATCTGGACGTTATCGCGTTAAAAACCATGGTTACACAAGAAACGAAGATACAAAAACCTCAAACGGAAAAAACCAAAAACATAGAAGGTTTGGAATCGTTTGCGAATGCATTGATGGAAAAAAATCATTACGAAGCGCTAGGATTAAAAAAAGGTGCTGGTCTCGATCAAATCAAAAAAGCCTATTTTGCAATGGCCAAGGAGTACCATCCAGATCGCTCAGGCACCGATCCAAGAGAAAAAAAAATCTTCGAAAAAATATTTTCTAAAATTTCACATGCCAATGCGACATTGACAGATTCGAGGACTAAGGCCGAATACGATGCACAACTGGATTTACAAGATCAAGGTTCACAAAACATGGAGGGCCAGAAGATATTGGAGTCAGAAATGCTGTACCAAAAAGGTCTGGCGCTCACTAGAAAGGGTGGCTTTAAAGAAGCCATTGAAGTTTTGCAAAATGCAATTGAGCTTTATAATGAAGAACCCGAATACACAATGTTGCTGGGTTGGGTGCAATTCAAAGTGGGTAGGCAAGACAAAAATGATTCATTGTGTAGATCAGGAAAAGATCTGGTTGAAAACAGTTTAAGAAAAAACTCAAATCTTGGTCAGGGATATTATTATTTAGGACAAATTGAAAAAGCTTCAGGCCACTTGGAGAAAGCCAAGGAACATTTTGAGAAAACACTAACAATCATGCCACACCATGCTGAAGCATCAAGTGAACTTAGATTGTTGGGTGCCAGGACTAAAGAAAAAAAAGGTGGGCTTTCGTCCTTGTTTGGAAAGAAGAAATCATGACACTTGTGTTCACATACGGGTTGACGTTTTTTTCATTGGCCTTTGATCTTTACTCAAAAATTACAAAAACCAGCATGAGGTCACGCTTGATGTTGATTTTAAGTGTGTTTTTGGGTGCTTTTTATTTTTCAGACGAATTGCTTACATCCTTACTCAATCAGAAATTACCTTTTGCGGGATTAAGCCCGATTTTGACTGTTTTAGCTTGGAGCATGATGCTTGTGATGTTGGGTTTTACGTTCACGTTTGACATGTATTTGATTCCAACATTGTTTTGTTGTTGTGCGTTTGTCTTGCAGATCATGTCTCATGTTATTGAGCTAGAAAAAAACGTCTTACATCAAGATCTTTCTTCGACCCTATTGTTTTCTGTTCATGCCTTGGTGATCAGCTTGGCCATTTCTTCAATTGCGCTTGGAATGATGGCAGGTGTTTTACACTTTTTAGAATCTAAAGCACTGAAGCAAAAAAAACTCACCAAAATGATTTCTTTTTTCCCATCTTTGGAAGTGGCCGATCGGTTGACGGTTCGTTCGGTCTGGTTTGGTTTCATTTGTCTTAGCATCGGCTTGGTGACCGGTGTTTATCTGGCACATGTATTTTGGAAAGATGCTTGGTATCTTGATCGAAAGTTTTTGTTCGCTTTGGGTACGTGGTTTTGGCATTTGTCCGTTTTAATGGTTAGAAAGATGTATGGGTATCGTGGTAAACGTTTTTTACTACTTAATTCCATTGGTTTTGTTTTGATCATTTTGGTGTTTTCATTTTCATTGTTTTTGCAAAGGACGCCATGAGTTTGTTGTTGTACGGGTTAAGTCATCACACAGCCAATGTTGAACTGAGAGAGCTACTTAGTTTTTCAAAAAATGATTTAGATTCGTTGTTAATGAAATTGGTCAAAAAAGATATCACCCATTCGGGTTTTATCATTTCAACCTGCAACAGGGTTGAAATATACACATTGGGAAACGATGCAAAGGAAATGCTCCATCAAATGGATGTGTTTTTAAACCAATGGCAAGGGGATCATTACCACAAGGTCAAGCCTTACTTTTACATCAAGGAAGATGAAGAAGCGATCAGGCACTTGTTAAGGGTGGCATGTAGCTTAGATTCTATGGTGCTGGGTGAACCGCAGATTCTAGGGCAGGTTAAAGAGGCTTATTTTAGTGCAAAAAAAGCTCAGATCATTGATCCCTACTTTGAAAGGCTTTTGCAAAAGACTTTTTTTGTTGCCAAAAAAATACGACATCACACAGGCATAGGAACCAGCGCGGTTTCCATCAGCTGGGCCGCCATATCGCTGAGTAAAAGAATATTTGGCCAGTTAAATGATCTTAAAGTGCTCATCATTGGTGCGGGTGAAATGTCAGAGTTGTTTGCGAAGCATGCCAAAGAGCAAAAAGTGAGTAAATTGTATTTTGCCAATCGTTCTATCGAGCACGCCATGGAGTTGGCCCAGACAATTGGTGGTGTGGCCATGGGTTTGGATGAGGTGAATGAGCACTTAGTGGATGCTGATTTGGTTGTTGTTTCAACGGGTGCCCCTAATTATCTAATCAGCAAAGAACAGATTGACAAAATGAACAGACAGAATCGTCCAATGTTTTTGATCGACCTGTCAGTGCCAAGAAATGTTGACCCACGGATAAATGACTTGGAAAACATGTACGTTTATAACATTGATGATTTACATGCCATCACTCAGGAGAACAAAACACAACGAGAACAAGAAGCATTGAAGGCGGATGCCATCATAGATCAAGAAGCAAGTAAAATTGTTAGGCAATTGAACATGATGCAGTATTCTCCCCTGATTCAAAGCGTGAAAAATAAATGGGATGAAATTAAAGTGACCGAAATGGAACGCTTGCTTAAGAAGCACCCACATTTAAGTCATGAGGTGGTGTTGACCATAGATCGTTCATTTGACTCTTTGATCGACAAAATGGTGCAAGATCCAATTTCTTACATGAAGGATGATGAATTGGGTGAATATTCAAAAAAGGATGAACTACTCAAAAGGATATTTAAGATTGGAGAATAAAAAATGCGTGTTGGAACTCGCAAAAGCCCATTGGCATTAAAGCAAACACAAGATGTTTGTGACCATCTCATCAAACTAAATCCAAACTTGTCAATTGAGCAAGTTACGATGGAAACCATAGGAGATCAAAACATAGAAATGCGGTTTTCTGCCATCGGTGAAAAATCACTTTTTACGAAGGAGCTCGATCAAGCACTGATGGACCATAAAATTGATTTAGCCGTTCACAGTGTGAAAGATATACCAACACAGTTAGATTCACGTTTGACGCTTGCTTGCGTGACGGGTTACAGTGATGAAAGAGATGCATTTGTATCAAACAACTACAAAACAATTGAATCAATGCCAGCTGATGGAGTGATCGGCACAGCAAGTTTAAGAAGACAAGCCCTGGTGCTCAGCCAGTATCAACACTTAAAAGTTAAAATGTTAAGAGGAAACGTTAACACGAGATTGAAAAAATTAGATGAAGGGCAATATGATGCAATCGTTCTGGCCAGTGCGGGGCTCATGAGATTGGGACTTGAAGATCGCATCAGATGTAAACTGGATCCAAAAACATTCATGCCTCCAGTAGGACAGGGCAGACTTGGTGTGGTTTGTAGAAAAGATGATCTTCACATTATGAATTTACTTGAAGGCATTAACCAGAAGGAGCAATTTAAAATCGTTCATGCACAGAGAAAATTTTTGGACATGATGGATGGAGGCTGTCAAGTTCCCTTGGGTATTCATGTCGAACTTATTGACGGTGTTTATAAGGTTTGTTCATTTGTTTCAGATGAACGTGGATCTGCAAAGATTGTGATTAATCATCAACATCAAGATCTGGATGTTGCTGTGCTTGAGCTGGTACAAATGTTTAACTTAAAAGGCGCAAAAGACATCATTCGTTTAGTAAGATCAAAAAATGAGTTTAAAAGATAAAAAAATCATCATCACAAGGCCAATTCATCTTAACGACAAATTGGAGCAGCTCATAGAAGGATTTCATGGTCAAGCCATCACGTTGGCTGTATCAAAGGTGGTCATCATTAAAGACTTTAGAAAATTAGATCAGAAATTAAATAATCTTCATGATTATTCCATGCTGTTGATCACAAGCCAAAATGCACTTAATGTTCTAATGGAAAGGTTAAAAAAACTTAAACTCGCGCAACCGCCATCTTTAATGATTTTGGCCATTGGTCAATCCACCAAGGCTGCCTGTGAAAAGTTTGGATTAAACAACATCTTGTCATGTGAAGGTGAAGCCTCTTCATCTTTATTCATTGATATGCTTAAAGCACGTCATCTTATGTCAAATCAAAACGTCTTGTATTTGCAAGCCAAGGATGGAAACAACCAGTTGGCCAAAGCCTTTATAGAAAACGGATCAAACGTAGACAAACTCGACGTTTATGAAAATCAAATGAACACGGCCATTAAGAGCAGAATCAAGTACATCATGAATAAAGGTCAAGCAGATTGGTTGACGTTTGGTTCGCCATTTGCCTTTGAATGTTTTGTAAAGCTGGCGGGTGGTTTAAACCATGTTAGGCGGTGGATAAACAATGAACACATTAAAATTGCCTGCATTGGCCCCACAACAAAGAGCACTTTGATTCAAAATGGAATGTTTGTTTCGGTGTGTCCGAAAGAAACCAACTTCGAATCAATGGTGAAGGACATGCAAAATCATCTAAGTTGACGTTATGCGAGTACTCAATCAATTTTATGAAAAACAATGCCTGTATCGATTTTAGGGTAAAAGTAAGTGGACTTTGGAGGTAAAAAGGTTGCTTTTTTGGCGCATGCAAAAACGTCATCCATGCAAAGTGGTTTTAACCAAAATGAATATCCACCGTTGGCTTTGTTGTGTTTATGCAATTCTACTCTGTCTTTAAAGTACGAAATGAACTTTTGATGCTGTGGATTAAGATTATCCAATTTAAATATCGACTGTTCAATCATTTTCGAAAACACGTGGGTTGAAGTATTTTCAATCATGTTTGAAAATCGATTGAATTTGGGTTTTAAGAAATAAGCATGCTGATTGTCAAGCAATGCAATGAGATATTTGGATTTTAAAAATGCACGCCAATTGGCCAAACGTTTTTGTATGTGAAAATTGGCTTTCAGTTGATTGATAAGCCAATCCAACGGGCGATCTGAGTGAATGTGCCTAGATATGGAGGAAAGCAATAAATCTTTTTGATTGGCCGGACATAAATAAATGAGCATGTTTTTAGATTGTGGATGGCGTTTTTTGTTTTTAAGATAATATCGGTATGCTGTGTTGTAACGGTGATGACCATCCGCGATCATGAGTTGGTCGCCTTTGAATTGGTTTTGAATGTTTTTGACATCTTTGGTGTCGGTGATGAACCATAAGTCATATTTGACCTTTTTGTCACTGCTGAAAAAGGTTTGATTTTTTTGATTTTTGCAGATCTTTTTAAGATTACTTAATGATCGATTGTGTTTGTCGCGTGCAAGCATAAAAACGGGACTCAAGTGAGCTTTGGTGTTGGTTAATACTTTAAATCGATCGTCTGCAGCCTTTTTTAAAATTCTTTCGTGTCCAAAAATACTTTTACTGCCTAAGCGCTTCATCGAAACCAAACACAATAGACCCACGCGATGATGGATGCGGCGCTCTATTTTGAAAGTTTCTTTGACCAAAATGAATGATGGAACGTGAAGCTGCTTTAATGTTGATGTTTTGATCCAAAGGTTCAAGGTGCGTTTAAGTTTTTTGTATCGGTCGGGGTCGTTGATGATGGCGCTAGGTAAATCGTGAGGGTTGCCCAAAATTAATCGAATGACATTGTTTGGGTGTTTTTGATGAAGTTTGATTCTTAACGCGTTTGAAATGACATCATAAGGTGGAGAAACAACGCGATGTAAGTTTTTGATTTTATCTTTGTTGTACATCAACCAATGATGTGGTTTGATTTCAATCATTAGAATCCCCCATGCAACGAAGTAATTCACTTTTTAAAATGGCACCTTCTCTTAAAATGACCGGGGCATTTTCACAAGAAAAATCGATGATGGTTGAGGGTTGAGTGCTTGACGTGCTTAAGGTATCGACCGAAAAGATGCGTACATTTTCACCCTTGAATTGCTGATACACTTGAGCAAGATTGGTCACAGGTTTAAGTCCGCTGAGGTTTGCACTTGTGCCGGTGATTGGGCAATTTATTTTTTCAAAAAGACTCTCAATCAGTTGATGCTTGCATACCCTAAATCCAACACCTTGGTTTTCATTCATCAACGTTGTGGGAAGGTTGCGGGCTTTTAGAATGATGGTTAGTTTCCCCGGCCAAAAATGTTCCATGAGTTTATGGGCAAGAGGGTGGATTTGATCAACGAAAGGATCAAGCGCTTTGATGGATGAAACAAATAACGGGATCTGCTTATCAATGGGTCTGTCTTTGAATCTGTATATTTTTTTAATGGCCTTGATGCTGAATGCGTTTGCACACATGGCAGGTACGGTGTCGGTGGGCAGTATCAAAATCTCATCGTTGAGTATACAACGCGCCATTGAATCAACATCATTTGCCAAAATAGGGATGATCATGATCTTAGAACAAAAGAAGCGATGTCAGTTCTGAACTGCATGCCATCAAAGTGAATGTTGGCAATGGCCTTGTAGGCATCATGCTTCGCTTCTTCAAAGCCACTCGCTGTGCTGGTCACTGTTAAAACCCGTCCACCATTGCTCATACATTGATCTTTGATGAATTTTGTACCTGAGTGAAAAACTTTAATGTTGCTTTCAAACTTGTCTTTAAAGAGCAGAGGAAATCCGTGTACAGGATTGGATGGGTAACCTTGACTGGCCAACACAACGCCAATGGCCTTGTGCTCATTGTAAATAAGCTTGGAGCTTATTTTGTTGTTACTTGCAACTTCATACATCACTTTAAAAAGATTTTGATCAATTAAACGCATCAACACTTGAGTTTCTGGATCACCAAACCTTGTGTTGAATTCTAAAACATAGGGCATGCCATCCTGAATCATCAAGCCAACAAAAAGTACACCTTGAAATCGGTTGTTTAGATTGCTCATGGATGAAAGTAAGGGTTTGATGACTGTCGAAACTATTTGATCTTGCAATTGTGATGTCATCATGGGCGTCGGAGCATAGGCACCCATACCACCTGTGTTTGGCCCTTGGTTGTTATCCAAAAGTCTTTTGTGATCTTGTGC
>JAYRVV010000024.1:0-3777 GCA_041918415.1 Bdellovibrionota bacterium
CGTTCTGACTCATGGATTTGGCAGGCACATTGGACATCTTTGAAACAACCAACTCAACATCGTTGATGGAAACTGTTTGTTCTTTCTTGCTCTTGTTTTTAAGTCTTAATTTGGCACCCACCTCATCCAACACGTCGATGGCTTTGTCAGGAAAAAACCTTGAAGGCATGTATCTTTCGCAAAGATTGACAATGCTTTCAATCGATTGGGGTGTGTATTTGACGCCGTGAAAATTTTCATACCTTGATTTTAAGCCGTGAAGAATATCAATTGTATCCGTCGGGCTGGGAGGGGGGACGTCGATTTTCTGAAACCTTCGCATGAGAGCTTGGTCTCTTTCCAAGTGGGCATTAAAATCTCTGTACGTGGTGGCGCCCATCAGTGATAAAGATCTGTTTTCTATGGCCGGTTTCAATAAATTGGATGCGTCCATTGAAGAACCGGTGGTTGCACCTGTGCCAGCGATGGTGTGTATTTCATCAATGAATAAAATGGCATGGTGTTGATGATTCTCGATGGCCTTAATGACGCTTTTCATTCGTGATTCAAAGTCACCGCGGTATTTTGTCCCAGCCAGCAAAGTGCCCATGTCCAAAGAAAAAATTTGAGTGTTTTCCAAAAGATCCGGGACATCTCCTGATGCGATTTTTTGGGCCAGGCCGTTGGCGATGGCCGTTTTGCCAACTCCAGGTTCACCCACCAACAATGGATTGCTTTTACCTCTTCTGGCCAAAACGTGAATCACTCTATCCAGAATGTCATCTCTTCCAACAATGGGATCTAATTTTCCTTTGCGTGCTAAATTCACCAATTCAGTGGTGTATGATTCCAGTGGGCTTGATTTTTCCTTTTCCTTTTCATCATATTGGGGACTGGTTCTTGATGGTAAAGCGTTTTCGTCTTTCTTGTCGCCGTGAGATATGTATCGAATGATATCAAATCGGGTGATGCCTCGTTTTTCCAGAAAATAGACAGCATGCGACTCTTTTTCCCGCATCATGGCGGCTAAAAAATGTCCAATGGAGACTTGTTCCAAGCCGGCTGAATGCGCTTGCATGATGGCGACTTGAATGACCCTCTTTGCGGCAAGTGTTAGATCAATGGTCTGATCTCTGGGTGATTGGCTTGAGACGGCGATTTTTGGACAATGATTTTTTATAAAATCTTTCAATTCGGTTTTGAGGCTTACAAACTCTTTCATTCCACAAGCGTCCAAAATATCCTGGGTTGTGTCGTGCTTGATCAATGAAAGTAAAATGTGCTCTAACGTGACATATTCATCATTGTTCTGATCAGCATTTTCAAAAGCTTCTTGTATGAGTTTTTGCAGTTCATTTTCAAACATCAAAATTCCTCTTGACCGTGCATTTTAAAGGGTGCTGGGCTTTTTGCGCTTCAAAAACAACACGCTGACATTTGGTTTGTGCAATGTCGAATGAAAACGGTCCTACATAGCCAAATCCTAAAGTGTGAATTTTCATCATGATTTCGGTTGCTTTGCCAAGGTCAAGATTAAAATGTTTCTGTAAAACATCCACCACAAATTCTTGTGGAGTAAAATCGTCGTTGTGAAAGACCACTTTGTACATGGACGGGGGCTTAATGGTTGGTTTTGTCTTTGAGAGCAATTCCAAGCCATCTTGAGAATCCTGGTTTGATTGAGATCTTTCTCCCATATCGCCCTTAATGTAATTATATAGGGGTTTTTGGAATTTTGTCATTCGATTATTTTAAAATTTCACCAAAGTGGATGGATCGTGTTGGAGGCTCTTTCTAACTTATTAATAATAAAGGATAATGTTGTAATATGGCTTTGCCTTTGTTCAGGTTTCAATGTATAAGGCAAATCAATTTTGAACCGATTAAAACAAAAGTATAACCGTTATGAACTGTACGAAGCTTCTGTGCAAGATCCACAATACGAAGTTTATTTCTATAGACAGGTTTATCGAAAGTATCGAAAGTGTGAACCTTATGTACTGAGAGAAGATTTTGCGGCCACTTTTTTAAACTCCGTTCACTGGATTAAGCAAGGCCAATCTTTTAGAAGTTTTGCTGTGGACAAGGCTCAAAAGCCATTGAATTACGGACTTAAAAAACACAGCCAATGTCTTACACCTAACGAGATGAGCCGAATCAGTATTGTTCGATCTGATGTGATAAGTGTTGAGACTGAAAAAGTGGACATCGTGGGTGTGGCCAACTTTTCGATTTGCTACATTAATGAAAGAAAAGCATTGCTTCAGTATTTTTGTAATGCACGCAAACAATTAAAAAGCAATGGCGTGATGATTTTAGATTTACTTGGTGGGACTGAATCTGAAGATGAGGATAGAGAGAATCGCAAATTTAAGTTTAATGGTCAGTGGCTTACATACCATTGGGAGCAAAAATATTTTAATCCGATAAATCGGCGCACGCTCTATTGCATACACTACACATTACCAAACGGAAAAAAAATCAGTAATGTGTTTAAATATCCATGGCGTATGTGGACAATCACAGAAATCACAGATGCTTTTATACAAGCGGGTTTTAAAAAAACGATAGTGTATTGGGAAGGCGAAAATGGTCACGGTGGCGACGGTGTGTTTAAGCCCAGAAAAAGGGCGCAAAATGATCCCACATGGCTTGCCTATGTTGTTGCACTAAAATAGCGAACCATGGCACAGATTTATTTTTGGGGGAGTTTAAAGGTTAATCGATCGAGTTTTGCATCAAATGCCCAACTGCAATTTCGCCGCTTCGCTCATCATGTTTTTATCCCAAGGCGGCTCCCATGTGATGTTGACTTTTGCATTCAAAATTCCCGGAACGTTGCTTGTTTTTTTTCTAACATCTTCTGGAAGCATTTCTGCAGCAGGACAGTTGGGAGCAGTTAAGGTCATGGTGACAGTGGCTTCTTTGTTTTCATCAATTGCAATGTCATAGATCAGGCCCAGCTCATAAATGTTTACGGGAATCTCAGGATCAAAAATGGTTTTTAATGCTTCGATGATGTCTTGTTTGAGTAAGTCACTGCTCTGACTGGGAACGGGCGAATTCGGGTTGTGCACACAAAACCCGACTTTAGAATCTTTTTCCGTCCAATCGACAGTTGCACCTTTGAGCCACTTAGAACTTTCAGGATCAATACGTGTTGAAAAGCCCCCTTCACGTACATACACATCATTCGTTCGCTCTTGGTCATAATCTTCAAGTGTAAATTGGTACTTAAACCCATCTTTCGTTTTTTCTTTCACTTCAATGCGAAGTGACATGTTGTTTTTTCCGGTTGATTGCATGAATTCTTTTACTTTTGCAATCGCGAGCTGAGAGAATTTTAAGTTCATGGTTTTAGCATCCTTTTGGCTTTGTTGAGTCCTTCACAAAGTCGATCAATGTCTTCGATGCTGTTGTACACAGCCATGGAAGCTCTTAATGAAGTGCTCACATTAAAAATTCGGTGTAAGGGTTGCGCACAATGATGGCCAGAGCGAACACAGATGTTTTCCTGATCCAACACCATGGCGATGTCTTGCGTGTGCACATCGTCAAAATAAAATGAAAAAATGGCCGCTTTGTTAAGAGACTCTCCCAAAAACTTTAACCCTTTGATCAAAGACAGTTGTTTTAAACCATGTTGCACAAATTGGGTCTCCTGCTGTTTTTTAAGCTTTGGATCCAAAGACAACATAAAATCTAGGGCGTATCCCAAGCCAATGACCCCAACCAGATTTGGAGTGCCAGCTTCAAATTTTGCTGGAAAATCGGCAAAGCGAGCATCAAGAAAGTCAA
>JAYRVV010000025.1:0-4626 GCA_041918415.1 Bdellovibrionota bacterium
ATTAATCCAATGAAGTGGGGTTTATCCCCAGCGCTACTGAGTTTGTTTCTTGCGATTGCAATCAATGCTGCTGCCAAAGAGCAAAGCACCCAGATTGCGCGTGTGATGGATCACGCAAACTTATTAAAATCCACGGACTTCATGGCGTTGGATCAAAAACTTGAAGCACTTGAAAAGGATGTGGGTGCACAAATCGCCATTTTAATTGTTCAATCAACCCAGCCACAAAGCATTGAGCAATATGCTTTTAACCAAGCTTCTCAATTGCAATTGGGTCGAAAAGACGTTGACGATGGTGTGCTGATCGTGGTGGCATTGGATGATCGTGCTGTTCGAATCGAAGTGGGTTATGGCTTGGAAGGAGCCATACCCGATGCGATTGCAAAGCGCATCATTGATGAAAAAATGTTGCCTGCTTTTAAAGAGGGTGCTTTTTTTAAAGGGTTAAACGATGGATTGGATTGGGTCATTTTAAGAATCAAGGGTGAAAAACTTCCCACAGTTCAAGAAAAAACCAAAGCACCCCTTTATCGTTTGGTCAAATACACGGCTCTCTTTTTTTTGCTGTTGCAGCTGATATTAATTCTGGCCATTCCAGAAAAGGCTGTTGGCGCAAGTTTAGGCGCAGTGCCTTTTAGTGTTCCTGTTTTTTTTAGTTCAGGATATTTTTGGTTGGCCAGCCTGGTTTTTTCATTACTTTCCATTGTATTTTTGTTTGATCGCACAGCCATACAGTTTAACTCCCCTCGAAACGGTACGCGTTTACCTTCGCGTAAGTTTGACTCATGGACTGGTGGAGGTGGCGGTTTTCGTGGTGGAGGTGGATCATTTGGAGGAGGGGGAGCGAGCGGACGATGGTAAAAAATTTAATTGATTTGTTTAAAACTCTGATGAATGACCTGCTGTTTTTTTTACATCGTTTTGATCAAAAACAGTTTCATTCCATTGAAAAACTCATCTTGGAGTCAGAAAAAAAGCATGACTGCGAAATCAGGGTTGTGTTTGAGCGAACCCTTCCCTTGACCTATGTCTTTCAATCAAAACCCAGTTACGCACGAGCCCTTGGTTTGTTTGCCCAGCTTCGCGTGTGGGACACTGAAAAAAACAACGGTCTTTTGTTTTATGTTTGCACCAGTCTAAAAACCGTTGAAATATTGGTGGACCGTGCGGTTTTTAAGGTCTTGGATCAATCTGAGCTGGATCAAATGGCCAAGGCATTAAGTGAAGGCTTTGGACATTCAACATTTCCAAAGGCTTTTGAACAATCCTTAAACCTTATACAAAATAAATTGGAACTGCATTTTCCCAATTTGGCTAGTCCAAATGAACTGGCCAATGAAGTTGTTAAGCTTTAACTATTTTTTAAGTTGTCGGGCCTGAAAAAGCACCATCTGCTTCGTTACCTTCAACCAAATCGTCCTCAATGGACTATAAGTCCACCTCCGGGCGATTTGGTCTCAAAGCCTCGCATCTGGCACTTTTTGAGGCCCTCTAGAGTTTGTGATGTTCTAACAAAGAAAAAGCTAAAACCTTGAAAACAATTTGCCTCTCTTTTCTCCTGAAACTTAAGATACAAGCCTATCGTTGATTTCTTCAGGGGCGACTAAACTATTTTTTAAGTAAATCTCGTATTTCAGTCAGTAATTTTTCTGTTGCGGGGGGCTCTGATGGAGCTTGAGCTTCCTGCTTTTTAAAACGGTTCATTTGTTTAACAACCATGAAAATGGCAAAAGCCACAATGATAAAATCGATGATGGTGTTGATGAACACACCGTAGTTGATCGTTGCAGCACCCGCTTCCTTCGCTTGAGCTAAAGTTGCGTAAATTTGACCGTCCAGAGCTAAAAACAGATTTGAAAAATCGACATTTCCAGTGATCCTTCCAACCAATGGCATGATGACATCCCCAACAAGGGATGTGACAATTTTGCCAAAGGCGCCACCAATCACAACACCAACAGCCAAATCAACAACATTGCCACGCATGGCGAAATCTTTAAATTCTTTAAACATTCAAATTCTCCTTTTTGGATTTTTGTGTGCATTAGCAAGTCCATCTTGTTTTGTCACTTTTTTTAGCGAGCGAGCAATTGCAAAAGTTCAAAATGATCGCAAAGCATCTTGTGCTTGGTAATGCCAAGTAAAGCAGGGTTTTGGTTTCTAAACACCAAGGGCAGTTTGACCAGTTTCAGGATGCCAGCATCCTGAATGGAGTCCCCGATGTAGCACACTTGATGGGGCAGAAGGTTATGCTTTTTTAAAGCGCTTTTAAAAGCCAAGTGCTTTTTTTCATGGTGGACCATAACAGAGACTTTTCCCGTAAATGCTCCGTTTTTTTCTTCAAAATGATTGGCATAGATAAAGTCCATCTTGCTTTGCTTTTGAATGTATTTGGCCAAGGGCCACAGACCGCTTGAAATGATACCTGTTTTAAAATGCAAAGATAAAAGTTTGATGGTGTCCAAAGCACCCCGAATCATGGGAGGTTTTTGACCCACGCAAAACAAATGTTCATGCATGGTTTTTGTGGGTAAGCCTTTAAGTTCTTTGGCGGTGTTTTTCCATATTTGCATGTATGAAATTTTTCCTTGATGGTATTGATTCACCCAAAGTTTCATTTTTTTCTCAAGTCCATAGGCATGACCCAAAGCAGCCCACGATGAAAAACCTCCTGGGTAATGATAACGTGTTAATGTGCCATCCATGTCAAAAATCACAGCTTTGATATCGTCTCTAAATCGTGGTTTTATTAAAAGGGCCTTTCTTAAATTTGATTTGTGTTTTTTTAGTTTAAGCACAGCTAAATCATGATCAATGTTGGTGCGTTTCATTAATATGGCTGTCTTGAGTGAGCCCTTGGCTTTTTTTAACTGGTGAGCGGCCATTTGATCATTCACAACCAAAGTGTCTTTCAGTATCTGGATAGATCTTTTGATGAGTTTTTGATTTTGACTGTTTAAATCAACCATCAGATTGCCAAAACTGTGACCGGTTTTAATGAACGCTGCCGTTGAAATAAAATTAAGTATGATTTTTGCAGCAGATCCAGCTTTTAATCGTGTTGAGCCGGTTAATATTTCTTGACCAGTATGAACTTCAATCATGTGATCAATAAAATTAAATTTTTTAATCACGTTGTTGGTTAAAAGGCCGGTGGTGCACTTTTTTGATTTTGCATGTCTTAGACATTCAAGCACAAAAGGTGCCTGGCCATTGGCACTGATGCCAAGCACGATGTCTTCCTTTTTAAGTTTTATTTTTTTAATCTGTTTCAAAGCCATCAAGGCATCATCTTCAGCTCCTTCAACGGACTTGTAAAGGGCACGAATGCCTCCCGCGATGATGCCCAGCACTTGATTGGGCTTGGAGCCAAAAGTCGGAGGACACTCCGACGCATCCAAGACACCAATTCTGCCACTGGTGCCGCAACCAACGTAGATGAGTCTTCCATTTTGATTGAATGATTTGATCAGAGATTGAACAAACGACAATATCTTTTTTCTAGCTTCTTCGATTGCGTTGAAAACGTTTTTTTGATCATTGATGTAAAGATCAAATAGATCGTTCAGGTTTAAGGCGTCCAGATCATCGCTTAATGGATGACGTGATTCTGTTAATTCGTATTGATCGCGCACTGTCTTTTAAATTATTGAGAAAGTAAAACTTGTGCAACTGAAAAGTAAATAAAAACACCTATCAGATCAACAATTGAAGCCACAAAGGGTGTGGACATTAAGGCGGGGTCAAAACCCAAATTTTTAAAAATAAGAGGTAAAGTTGCTCCTATCAATGCTCCAAATGTAACAACACAGATCAAAGAAATGCCAACAACAAAACTCAAATTCCAACTTGAAGACCACAAAAAATGTGACCAAATGATGCCGATGCAACACAGAAATAATCCAAGTAAGATGCCGATCAGGCTTTCTCTAAAGACGACTTTGAAAGAGTCTTGCAATCGGACCTCGCCCACAGCCAAAGCTCTTGTGATCAAGGTAACGGATTGGGATCCTGAGTTGCCACCCGAAGAGATGATCAGTGGCACAAACATCATCAATGCAAGCGCTTGTTCAAAAGAATGTTTAAAATGATTTAATGCGCTGAACGTGAAAAACTGTCCTACAAACAATACAAAAAGCCAAAACCCTCTTTTTTTGACCATGGCCCAGACTGAAGATTTGAAATAATCAGCTTCCAAAGGCTCCATGGCACCCAAACGCTGAACGTCTTCGGTCTGCTCTTTAACGGCAACGTCCATGATGTCATCGATGGTGATGATGCCAACCAAGCGAAGCCTTTGATCCAATACGGGAATTGCCAGGAGGTCATATTTTTGAGCCAGTTTCATCACTTCTTCCTGGTCCATATCTGCTGTAACGCTGATGGGATTATTGGTCATGATGTCTTTGATTTTATGACCGGGATTGTTCAATAATAATTCTCTCAACGAAAGTGTTCCCGTCAGTCGATCGCCTTCATCCACGACGTAGATGGAATAAATGGTTTCAAGGTCCATTGCTCGCTTACGCAGTTCATTGAGGGCCTCATCGACCGTGTTGTGCTCAAACACTTGAGCATATGCAGTGGTCATGATTGATCCGGCTGTGTGCTCTTGGTATAGCAGCA
>JAYRVV010000026.1:0-3003 GCA_041918415.1 Bdellovibrionota bacterium
CCGCAAACACAGCACTGTTTAAATCATTTTCACTTTGTTTATTGGTGCCAAACACATAAGCCTGAGTTTGTGCAGACAGTTCAAGGTGAGTGGCGTTGGGTATGTCAAACGCGGGTTTTTCACCATGGATGATCAAGCAGGGCAATTTTTTTTGTTCAAGGCTCACCAAACCTTTATACCTGAAAAATCAATGCACTTACAATAACTGTCAGAATGTATTAAACAGTGGGTGTGTGTGCAGGTCAGCTTTGTGACGTTTTGAGAGGGCATAGGAAAGTGTGTTGAGTAAATCGAAAAAATGGTCTTTAACAACTTGAAGCTTTTCAAACTCTTTTCTGGATTCATGAATGTGCATCAGATGCACGAGGCAAAGGGGTAAAATGTCACTTTTAAAAGGGCAAGATAGGATCTGTTCAAAGTCCTTAGCGGGCACTTCGCTGACGTTTTGAAATCTTAACGATTTTAGCAAGGTCATGAGGTGAAACCACCTAACGTAATCATCGTTTGGATCAAGGCTTTGTTGAAGTTCAATCAGCTGCTTGTGGATGGAAAGTTCAGGCTCGGGTAAGGACAACTGGGCATGAAGGCTGTGCAGTTTGGCCAAAGTGTTTTTTTCCATGTTTTGGGCGCATTCAATGGCTTGCTGTGTTTTATTTTGCATGAGCAAAAGCCAATACTTATTTTGAAGAAACATGGTCTGCTTGTCTTTGGGCCAATGATTAAAATCATGAAGATCAATTTGATGGTGAACGTGCTTGGCATCGTCACTGGCCCCAACGTGAATAAAGGTTTTGGTTAAAAGCAGTTTGGCCTGCAGCGCATTTTGCTCATCTTCTATGTCCTTGGCCGCCTGGATGGTGTCTTGTAAGGTTTCAATCGACTGAGCCAAATGATGTGTGCTTAAATAAAAGTGGGATAAACTTTTTAAGGCGATGACCAAGTGCTTTTTTAAATGATGTTCTTTGGCTTTTTGTACGGCTTTGATGGCCAGTGTCTTTGCTTCTTTAGGGTGATTCATTTTCAAAAGCAAAATCATGGCTTGGGTGTAAAGCTCGATGTGCAAGGATGGGGGTGCATGGGCACTTAACAATTTGAATGCTTTTTGCAGATGGTTTTGGGATTGGGGGATGTTGTTTAGGCCGTAGGCACTGTGAGCCAACCTTTGAATGAGACTGGTCAAGTGAGAAGGGTGTTTTTTTAGTGTTTTAATGAAGGATGTTGCTTTTTCATGGGCCAACGCAAATTGCTTTTGTTCGTTGAGTGCATGGATGTACATGGATGCAACATTGCTAACAATCCAATCGTAATGATTTTGCATCTTTGGATCATCAAGCATGCTGTGACAAAGTTCTAAAACCTCGTGCTGTTCTTCATTTAAATGGTGAAGTTTAATTTTTTTAAATTGATGGCTTAAAAGAATTTCGGTCTGACTGAAATGACCCAAGTTGTGCCAAGATCTAAGCATGTCGTTGGCTTTTTTTAAATGACCTGTTTCGATCAAAGTGTCAACGAGGGGTTCAAAAATTTCATGAACATGGTGCGTTTTGTTTTGATTTTGATTCCAACAGGCATGGGCGCGAGTAAAATAAAACAAAGCCTGAGAGGTGTTGAAAAATTCTAAGCTTGAGTGTCCTGCTTGTAAACTGTACGTGGTTGCGGCCTGTACTTCATGCCCGGCGTAAAAGTGATTGGACAGACGCCAGGCAATATTTTTCACATCGTCTTTGTGGTAACGCAATAAAAACCACGCGATGTTGTTGTTCAATAAAACCTGTTGCTCAGGTGAAATGGTTTTTTTGATCGACTCATAAAAAATATCGTGTTTAAAGCAATGAATGTTTTGGGGAAAAGCGCTGACCTCTAATAAATGTTTTTCTTTAAAAAGAAAATCCAGTGTTTCATGCGTGTGTTGTGGCATTCGTTCTTGAAGAAGTGATTTGAGTTCATCGGTGTTGGCCTTGTGACCTAAAACGCATGCCCATTGAAGAGCCGTTTTAACGTGCATTGGGAATGATTCAAAGCGTTCCAGCATGATGGATGTGACATCTTTTGGAATTGAAAGTTGATGGGTGATGAGGGAGGCCGTGATGTGCGTGGGGTCGTCATGGCTGAAGTGAAAGTTTTTATTGTGCAAGGCCAGTTGAACCAATTCGATGGTGTACAGGGGGTTGCCTTTGGTGTATTGAAAAACATGCTCAATGCTTTTGCGATCGATGAATTGCACGTTGAGCATGGTTTTGATGAGCTCATGGGTTTGATGGATATCCAGGAGTTTGATGGGCACGTGTGTGTGGTTTAAGCTTAAAAGAAAAGAAAACTCTCTCAAATTGCGCATTGACAGCACCAGCAGCAGTTTTTGATTTTCTATGTTTTGAGTAATTTGCGAAATCAGCTCAACAAAGTCTTGTGAAACCCAATGCACGTCTTCAAACATTAATACAATGGCATGATCACGACTCAGTTCATGAATCAACGATTGCAAAGATTTGCAAAACAGATGAAATGAATCCTCCTGGCTGATGAAAGTGCTTGGTGGATGAAGTTTTTGACTGCCAATGAATTGACCAAGCCAAGTGCTGTGTTGATCCAAAGAAAAATCAATGTTGTGTCTTTCTTTGAATTGAAGCAATTGTTCTATGAATGATTTCAAAACATTGTTTTGGTCCAGAGATTGAACAAATGAACAAGTGAACGTGGGAATGTTTTTTTGTGTGCTGCGTTTTTTAAAAGCATGAATGAGTTCGCTTTTGCCCACGCCTGCTTCGCCCGTGATTGTAAGTGTTTGCCCTTGATCAACTTGAATTTGATCGAGCAAATCATCGTAAATTTCCATGTATGGGTCTTGCCCAATGGGCTGCTTAATTTGAAACATGAAAGTCTGTCCATATATATAGTGGCTGGAGTGTTTTGACCACGATATTTGAAATATTTAACGATTAGGGCTTGACAGAATCGCAACGAAGTTTAAATTACGCACGGTCTTTTTAAAGGCCCGTTTTGCAA
>JAYRVV010000027.1:0-4000 GCA_041918415.1 Bdellovibrionota bacterium
AGGGCCGTTGACGTTTTAAAAGAGAACGGCTACTGGCTGGCGGGGCTAGACCCTAACGGTTCAAAAAGTCTTGACCAAGTTGATTTAAAGCCTTTGGCCTTGACATTGGGACATGAAGGCGAAGGCTTGTCCAAGTTGATTAAGAGCAAATGTGACCTTTTGGTTTCAATCCACAGAAAAAGTTCTTTTGACAGCCTTAATGTTGCTCAAGCGGCGACTGTGGCCATGTACGCACTTACGAAATAGTGATTTAAATTCTGGACAATATTAAAAATTATTGACATTTAACGATAAATTTCTTAAATACCCGCGCTTCACTATCCAAGGAAGCAGTGGATTGGTTTGGGCGCTGTATATGGTCCAAAGCTTTTGGAAGATGGAAGAAAATTTAAACGTTGCGAAACGCAAGTTTAAGTTGGATTTTCAGTGCTTAGAGAAGTTCGTTTTGAATTTCAATCTAAGGTTGGTTCCATGGGCTCTGCTGGCGTAGCTCAACTGGTAGAGCAGCTGATTTGTAATCAGCAGGTTGCGGGTTCGATTCCCATCGCCAGCTCCATCATCTGATGGGTTGCAAGAGACGTTGGGAGAGGTGCCCGAGCGGCCAAAGGGAGCAGACTGTAAATCTGCCGGCTTATGCCTACGAAGGTTCGAATCCTTCCCTCTCCACCAAATGGGAAGCATAAGAAATCTTCAAAGGCGGGGGTAGCTCAATTGGTAGAGCATCAGCCTTCCAAGCTGAGGGTTGCGGGTTCGAGACCCGTTCCCCGCTCCACAAAGAATCCTTGTGGTGAGGGAATGGAAGTTCCGACGAGTGCCCACGTAGCTCAGTCGGTAGAGCACTTCCTTGGTAAGGAAGAGGTCATCGGTTCGACTCCGATCGTGGGCTCCAGAAGTGATTTTGGAAGTAAAAGTTTTGGTAAATAGTTTGTAAAAGTCAACAAGAGAGGAAATATGTCAAAAGCTAAGTTTGAACGAACAAAACCACACGTTAACGTAGGAACCATTGGTCACGTTGATCACGGTAAAACAACAACAACCGCCGCAATCACCAAGGTATTATCCACCAAAGGTATGGCGACATTTAAATCGTACGATGATGTGGCCAAAGCAGATGCAAAATCATTTCGTCGTGATCCAACCAAAATTTTAACCGTTGCGCTTTCACACGTCGAGTACGAATCCGAAACACGTCACTATGCACACATCGACTGTCCTGGCCACGCCGATTATGTAAAAAACATGATCACGGGTGCTGCCCAAATGGACGGTGCCATTTTGGTCGTTTCGGCTCCAGATGGTCCCATGCCTCAAACACGCGAGCATATTTTGTTGGCTCGTCAGGTGAACGTTCCTTCCATCACTGTGTTTTTAAACAAATGCGATTTGGTGGATGATCCTGAATTGCTTGATTTGGTTGAAATGGAAATTCGCGAGTTGCTTAACAAGTACAATTTCCCTGGAGACAAAGTCCCCATCATTCGTGGAAGTGCGATCAAAGCAATCGAAGATCCAAGTGGAGAAGGTGGAAAATGCATTTGGGAATTGATGAAAGCTTTGGACAGCAACATTCCTGAGCCCGTGCGAGAAAAAGATAAACCTTTCTTGATGCCGGTTGAAGACATTTTCTCGATCGAAGGTCGAGGAACTGTTGTGACTGGAAAAATTGAAAGAGGCGTGATCAAAGTTGGTGAGGAAGTTGAAATTGTTGGTTTGAAAAACACACAAAAAACAGTCGTCACAGGCGTTGAGATGTTTAAAAAACTTCTTGATCAAGGTGAAGCTGGTGACAACGTAGGCCTTTTGTTGCGCGGTACAAAGCGTGAGGAAGTTGAACGTGGTCAGGTGCTTTGCAAACCAGGTTCAGTGACCCCACACAAGCGTTTTAAAGCAACGGCTTACATCTTGAGTAAAGATGAAGGCGGACGTCACACACCCTTCTTTAAAGGCTATCGTCCACAGTTTTATTTTAGAACAACGGACGTGACGGGCATTTGCAAACTTCCAGAAAATGTCGAAATGGTTATGCCAGGCGACAACATCTCCATGGAAGTTGATTTGATCAGCCCTGTGGCCATGGAAAAAGAAGTGCGATTCGCCATCCGAGAAGGTGGACGAACCGTGGGTGCAGGTGTTGTATCTGAAATATTAGAGTGATTGGTTTTTTAGTGCTGGGGCATTTAAACGCCCCAGCATAAATTTAAGTTGTAGGGAGATAACATGTCTAGCGATCGTAAATGGATAACGCTGTTTTTTGTAACGGCAACTGCATTGATCGCTTGGGTTTTGAATCAGACGGCCATATTGGTTTTACGTTTGATTCGAGTGAGCAACCCAAGAATTCTGGAGGTGTTTACTCTCTGGGCTGTGCTTTCGGTTTTGTTGGCTGGACTGTTTGTGTTTTATTACAGCAGACAAAGCAAAGTTCAAAACTACGCTCTAGAAGTTTTAGGAGAACTGAAAAAAGTGGTTTGGCCCGTTAAGAAAATGGCTTCGCTTTCAACCGTGGTCGTTTTGGTCACCGTTGTGGTCATGGCCTTGATACTGGGTATTTTAGATTGGATTTCGACTTCAATCGTTGGTGTGATTTTATAAGGGTGACAATGTCAGAACAAGAACAAAAACAAGAAGTCAATGAAGTTCCAAGTGCCATGAAATGGTACGTTGTGCACACGTATTCTGGTTTTGAAAACAAAGTCAAACAAGGCTTAAGAGACAAGGCCAACCAGATGGGTAAAGGCGATTTGCTGGGTGAAATTTTGATTCCGTCAGAGAACGTTGTTGAAATGGTTCAAGGTGAGAAGAAAACAAGCACCAGAAAGTTTTTTCCCGGTTATGTTTTGGTCCAGATGGTGCTTAACGATGAGATGTGGCATGTGGTGAAAAACACACCCAAGGTCACAGGTTTTGTTGGTAACAAGCAAAAACCCATTGCCGTTCCAGAGCATGAGGTTAAGCGTTTAACCAAGCAAATTTCAGAAGGTACGCTCAATCCCAAATTGAAAATGACTTTTGACAAAGGTGACAGCGTTCGCGTAATTGAAGGACCGTTTCAAAACTTCAATGGCTTTGTGGATGAAGTAAAACCCGATAAGGGAAAACTAACGGTTTTGGTCAGTATTTTTGGAAGGGCGACTCCGGTTGAATTGGATTACGCTCAGGTAGAAAAAAATTAGGAAGGTGTAAAATGGCAGCCCCAACTAAAAAAGTACAAACATTGATTAAATTGCAAATCCCAGCGGGTAAGGCAAATCCAGCCCCTCCCATAGGACCGGCTTTGGGTCAGCATGGTGTGAACATCATGGAATTTTGCAAAGCTTTCAACGCTCAAACAGCTAAGATGGGAGACACCATTGTTCCAGTTGTGATCACCGTTTATCAAGATCGCAGTTTCACATTCATCATGAAAACACCTCCGGCATCTGACTTGCTTAAAAAGGCAGCGGGTGTTGCAAAAGGTTCAGGCGTGCCACACAAAGATAAAGTGGGCAAGGTGACCAAAAAACAAATTGAAGAAATCGCTAAACAAAAAATGGTCGACATGACTGCAGCCAGTTTGGAGGCGGCCATGAAAACCATTGCAGGCTCTGCTCGCAGCATGGGACTTGAAGTGGTGGACTAAAAGGTGGTGACTATGAATAAGAGACTGAATCAATTTACAAAACTGATTAACAAAGAAAAACTTTACACGGTTAAAGATGCTTTGGAGATCATTGCCAAAGCTCCAAAATGCAAATTTGATGAAACCATTGATTTAGCCGTTAAATTGGGTGTTGATCCAAAACACGCAGATCAGATGGTTCGAAGCTCAGCCATGTTGCCTCACGGAACGGGAAATACCGTTCGTGTGGTGGTGTTGGCCAAGGCGGACAAAGCCAAAGAAGCTCAAGATGCCGGCGCTGATCATGTTGGTGAAAAGGATTTGGTTGAAAAGATTCAAGGTGGCTGGGTTGACTTTGATTGCTTGATTGCAACCCCTGACATGATGGGTATGGTGGGAAAA
>JAYRVV010000028.1:0-2225 GCA_041918415.1 Bdellovibrionota bacterium
AAACGAACAAAAGAACCAAAAAATTGATGGATGTTTTATATGTTTTTGAACGATTAGTGCCCTATTCCGAAAAGAGTAAGTGATTTCGTGTAGTTAAATTAATTTAACATAATACACAAAGTTAGAATTAACCGGACGGTTACACCTCAATGATATCATAACTCATTGAAAACAACAATTTATTTTTAAAAAAATAGCAGGTCAAAAAAAGGGGGTGATTACGAGTGATTAGTCTCAAATTGTCCCAATTACCACTAAATTCGGGAGATGAATTTGAAATGGGTGAGTGCCCTAATTGTGGTGAATTGGAAACGCTAGAGTATTTCCACGAGAACTCGTGGTGTTCAAAATGTGATGAAGAAACCGAAGAGAATATAAACAAAAACGCCGCTTAAGCTTCAACCCTAAGCGGCACTAAAACAGGAGAACTAGAATGATAGAACAATTTATAGAACCAACTACCAACGAAAGCAAGATGATTTTTAAAGAAAAAGATTTTGAATCTGCAATTACCAAAAGAACTAATATTGAAAACCGTCTTCTTAATTTATGGTCAAAAATAGCAGTTTTCACAGAGCAACTTACAGAAATTTCAAGAGAGATAATTGAAATTCAAAAAGAAATATCATCTAGCCCGCTCGTCGTCGATCGAGGTGTACAATGAGCCAAGCCCTCGAATTATCGCTCGTTACACAAGAAGATTTAAAAACAAATTTTAATTTTACAAACCCGTCATTTCTTAAATCAATGATGGAGTTTGCAAAACTCATCTCTGAATCTGATTTAGCGCCTAAAGATTTTAAAGGGCGAGCTGGGAACACATTAATTGCAATACAAATGGGCTTGGAGGTTGGGCTTGCTCCTATGCAGGCTATTCAAAACATCTCTGTAATCAATGGCCGCCCGTGCGTTTGGGGGGATGCAATGCTAGCCATTGTTCAAAACTCTGGAAAACTTGAATATATCAAAGAATGGGCTGAGGGAAACACCGCCTATTGTGAAACAAAAAGAAAAGGATACCCCAGCGCTCATACAACAGCTTTCTCTGACGAAGACGCTAAAAAGGCGAATCTATTAAATAAACTAGGGCCTTGGCAAACAAACCCCACTAGAATGAAACAAATGAGAGCACGCGCATTTAATTTACGTGATCAATTTGCAGACATCCTAAGAGGTTTAAACTCATCTGAAGAAGTCCAAGATTACCAACCTATTGAAGACAAGCAAAAACTTATTCAAAAGCATCAACAACCAATTGAACATCAGATCATTGCTCAAGAGCCAAGTGAAGAAACCGAATTTATTAATGATGATCAACGCAGAGAAATTGGGAGTCTTTTAAAAGAAACAGGCCTATCCGCCGAAACAGTTAAAACCCATTTGTTCGAAGTTTATAAAATCAATCAAAGCTCCCAAATAAAAAAAGACGATTTTCCTAAAATCATTGAGTGGATGAAGGAAAAAAGGAAAGAAGTTGTTTTAGAAACGGCTGAGAATGACGGGGTGTCTCATGAATAACATGACACCCGTTATTAAAGATTTAATCCCTGACATTGTCGCAGCATGGCGAGAACACAAGCAAAAGAGAATCAAAGTTGCCCCAAATAACACCTTAAGAGCGTCCTCAATCGGTCATCCGTGCGACCGCTATCATTACCACTCGATCAAAAATTGGAGAGATAAAGCTCTTCATGATGTTGTTTTACAATCCATTTTTGATGAAGGTTTCTTACACGAAAAAGAAACACTCATTGAATTGCAGGAGATGGGTTTTAAAATCACTCAACAACAACGTTCATTTCAAATAGATAAACCATTAATCACAGGCCATATTGACGGAATAATCGAATGGAAAGGGCAGGAGTTCCCTTTTGATATTAAATCAATTGCCCCATACGATTTTAAAGCCATTAATTCAGCCGAAGATCTTTTATTTTCAAAAAAGACCCACCAACGGAAGTACCCAGCTCAGCTCCAAATTTATTTGCTTCAATGCGGGGCGGAGCTTGGGTGCTTCATCCTAAAAAATAAGCTCACCGGTGAGATTAAACCGATCTGGATGCAAATTGATTACGACTATACAGAGTCAATTTTGAAACGAGCTGAGAGAGTATATTCGGCAATTCAGAGCGAAACTGCACCTAATAGAATCAATGATTTTACCGTCTGCAATTCATGCGAATTCAAATCAATTTGCCTGCCCGAGCTAACAAATGCTCCCGCTG
>JAYRVV010000029.1:0-17120 GCA_041918415.1 Bdellovibrionota bacterium
CTTATAAAAGTCCGTTGGAGTATCAACAATTAACCAAGCTAAACGTTAACTGATTTGGGGGCCCTTCCATTTGATATAAATCCATATCTTTTCTGGCTAAACTTCTGTGAATGATGTTTTTAAACTTATCAAGTTTGTTTTTTTTGATTAAAAGCTGAAGTTTGTTGAATAAACGAAGCTTTTCATACTCATAATCCTTATTCAAGGGCATATACTTATAATTGAGTCGGGGATAAAAAACATAGCTTAATATTTTTTTTGCATCTTCAATATTTAGCGTGCCAAAGATGGTGGCATAAATATTATTTTTATGAATTTTATTTATGAGTGCATCGGCTTTGATTTGAGCTTGAAGTTTAACATCTTGGCCATAGCGTTCAGGATAAAATTGAAGTTTATAACTTCTGTTTTGATTGCTTTCTTTCGCAGATGTTTTAGCGATTTCTTGAGTTAAATATAATATTAAATCTCTTTCAGATTTCTTTGGATTATTAAGTATAAATTTATTTAGCAAGCTATTGTACGGCCCTAAGGGATTATTTTTGACAAAATCTATAAAGGCTTGACGTACATTATTGGGATTTAGTTGGTTTTTATAAACAAATTGCGCCACCACAGATTTCATTCCAGTAAAATTTAATTCGTCTGCTGCATGCGCGATAGATAGATGCAGACATATTAAAAGCGCCCCCAAAATTCTCACAATAGACGCGTTGTATCCATGAAAGGGCAACGTGTCAATTTGTAATAAAAATTGGGGACAATCCCCATAAAAGCAATCAACAAATAAGGACTAACAAAGGAGGGACAGACCCCCATTATCAGACCCTCATTATTATTTATAACTTATTGTTATTATTATATTAATTTAAAATGTTAACTGAAAAATGAAGCAATAAATCCATAAAACCCATAAAATTTTCTAACACAAAAAACGTAAGCCCCTATCAAAAATCAATTGATTCTGACATGATTACGCCATGCTTTTACCAAGCTCTGCCATTGATTTTTTCTTAGACCATTTAAAAACAAACAAAGGATATAGCCTAAACACAATTAATGCATACAGCCAAGACCTATGCGATTGGCTAGGCTTTATTCAAAAGCAAGCCAATGCACGCTTAGATATTAAGATAGATGATATACACAATTACTTTTCATCTGTGTCGGTCAAACAGTTAAGCGCAAAATCACAGGCAAGAAGGCTTTCAAGCCTTAGATCATTTTATAAATTTTTAAACAGAGAAAAACTTAGTCAAAACAGCGCCGTTTTTGCTTTTTCCTTGCCCAAGATTCCAAAACATCTACCCCACACGATGGATTCGCACACGCTCAACAACATCATGCAAAGCATAGAAAAAAATGCAATTGGTTTTAGGGATTTAGCCATTTTTGAGCTGCTTTTTTCCTGTGGCCTAAGGGTCAGTGAACTGTGCCATCTTGAATTAACTCAAGTCAAACTGAATCAAAATTTGGTGATGGTTTTTGGTAAAGCTTCCAAGGAACGACTTGTGCCCATGACCGATGTGGCCGTTCTTGCCTTATCTGATTACATCCACCAATACCGTTCAAAAATACTCAAGCAAGACTCTTCGCCCTATGTCTTTGTCAGCCAAAAATCAAAAAGACTGAGTCGCCAAGCGCTGTGGCAGATGATTAAAAAAAGAGCCAAAGCCTGTGGGGTTTATAATATTTCACCTCACACGTTAAGGCACACGTTTGCAAGCAGTCTTTTGGAGGGTGGCGCCGACTTAAGATCGGTTCAATCCATGTTGGGCCATGAAAGTTTATCAAGCACGCAAATCTATACCCATGTTTCAAGAAAACATGTAAAAGAGGCCTATGAAAAATTCCACATCAGGGCCAAAAAAGCGAATCGTTAGTGGCATGCGCCCGACGGGTGCCTTGCACATTGGTCACCAATGGGGGGCATTAAAAAATTGGGTTGACCTTCAAAATCAAGGCCATGAATGTTTTTACTTCATCGCCGACTACCATGCATTAACTTCGAATTATGAAAACCCCAAAGAAATCGCCCCAAGCATTAAAGAAATGCTGCGAGACTGGATTGCTTGCGGCTTGGATCCCCATAAATCTGTTTTGTTTTTGCAATCACACATCAGCCAGGTGCCCCAACTGTTTTTGTTATTTTCCATGATCACACCGCTGGGTTGGCTTGAGCGAAATCCAACTTACAAAGAGCAAAGACAAGAAATCAAAGATAAAGATTTATCCAATCTGGGGTTTTTAAGCTATCCTGTCTTGCAAACAGCAGACATCAGCTTGTACAAAGGCTCATGTGTTCCGGTGGGCCAAGATCAAGTTGCCCACCTTGAGCTTTCCCGTGAAATTGTCAGAAGATTTAACACACTCTATGGCCAAACATTCCCTGAGCCCCAAGCCCTTTTAACCCCCAGTCCAAAAATAAACGGTTTGGACGCAAGAAAAATGTCAAAGTCATACAACAACGCCATATTTTTAAATGACAGCAAGTTGGAAGTTGAAAAAAAAATTCAAAGTATGGTGACTGACCCCAAACGCCAAAGACGAAGCGATCCAGGCAATCCCGATGACTGTAATTTGTTTCCACTTCACTTGCTGTACAGTTCTGATCAAACCATTTTGCAAGTGAAAGATGGATGCACCAGCGCCCAAATGGGATGCGTGGAATGTAAAAAACGCCTTATTGAACCATTGAATGATTCGCTCTTTGTCATTCAAGAAAAAAGGAAGACATTGAATGATTCACGTTTAGACGAAATTCTGGTCATGGGCTGCCAAAAAGCAAGCGATGTTGCGGCCAAAACAATCATCGAAGTTAAAGAAAAAATGGGTTTATGAACACAGCCTTACAAACTTCAAACAATTCTTACAACGTTTCACTCAACGTGTTTGAAGGCCCATTGGATTTATTGCTTCATCTGATCAAAGAAAATCAGATGAACATCTACGACATCCCCATTTCACAAATCACAGAGAAATACTTGGCACACATTGAATTGTTAAAAGAACTGAATCTTGAAATTGCCGGTGAGTTTTTATTAATGGCCGCAACGTTGGCGCACATTAAATCAAAAATGTTGCTTCCTCAAGAACAAGCCCAAGATGAAGATGGTGAAGATGGGCCTGATCCGAGGGATGAATTGGTTCGTCGTTTGCTTGAGTATCAAAAATACAAGCAAGCCGCTGATGATCTTTTACTAAGACCGCTATTGGGCAAAGACATCTTCACACGCACACAGTCTCCGATTGCGATTTTACCTACGAACCAACGCGAGTTGGCCGAGATCAGCATCTTTAAATTGATTGAAGCCTTTGGAAGCATTTTAAAAAATTACAAAGACAAAGATTTGGTACACAGGGTTGATCTCGAACCCGTATCAATCAAAGAATGTGCTCAGGACATTGTCGATAAAATAAAATCAAACACCGAAGGTGCCATCAAGTTCACCCATTTGTTTTCCAAAAAAAGCTCACGTATACGTGTGGTGACAACTTTTTTGGCCGTGCTAAGTTTGATCAAACGCGGAGTGGTCCGCGTGTTTCAAAATGATTTGTTCAGTGAAATTCAACTGATGGGCACACCCATGCTCTACACCCAAGAACAAGATTTTAAGGAGGAAGAAAATGAATACACCAATCCCAACACCATCGAATGAAGAATTGCCCAGTGTGCTAGAGTCTCTTTTGCTCATCAGCGAAAAGCCACTGCAGTTTAAAGACTTTATTTTGGTTTTTCCCAATCTTAGCAAGGAAGATTTTTTTCAAGGCATGAATGTGTTGAAAGAAAAATACAATGAAAACAATTGTGGCTTTGTTTTGTATGAAGTTGCGGGTGGTTTTCACTTTAGAACCAACCCAATACACGCCAATGTGATCGCACAATACACCAAGGCTAAACCTGTACGCTTAAGCCGAGCGACCCTTGAGACCTTATCCATCATCGCCTATCGCCAACCAGTCACCAGACCTGAAATCGATGACATTCGAGGAGTCGACTCCGGACACATTTTAAGAACCCTGCTTGAAAGAAATTTAATTAAAATATTGGGCAAACGTGAAGAGCCAGGCAATCCACTCATTTATGGAACCACGCCCGATTTTCTTTCATTTTTTCACTTGAATTCATTGAACGACTTACCCACGCTTAGAGAGTACACTGAACTGGGTGAAGAAAGCCTGAAGAAATTGGAAAAATTATTACCCAATGCCCTGCCCTACAGCGAGCAAGGAGAAGCGTTTGACAACGTCGAACAAAATCAAGAAGAATAACGACAAGCAGCCCATTCGCTTGAACAAATACCTATCCAGCATAGGATATTGTTCAAGAAGAAAAGCGGATGAATTGATTCAAAGTGGTTTGATCAAAGTTAAGGGTCAAATCATTGATGATCTTGGATTTAAGGTTTCGCCAAATGAAAAAGACATTGAGATTCAGGGTGAGCCCATTGAATCATTCTCTACAAAAAGGCACTACCTTGCATTTTACAAACCGCCCGGCGTGATCACCAGCATGTCTGACCCTCACGGTCGGTTGTGTGTTGGCGACGATATTAAAAAATTGAATGTGAAAGTGTTGCCCGTGGGAAGGCTTGATTACGATGCCCAAGGATTGCTTCTGTTAACCAATGACGGTGATTTGGCCTACAAGTTAACCCACCCAAAATTTAACAAAAGCAAAATTTATTGGGTTAAAATCAAGGGCCATCCAAACAAGGATGCCGTTTCAAAATTGCTCAATGGGGTTTACTTGGAAGAAGGAAAGGTAAAAGCACAAAGCATACGTTTTGAAAAGAAACTTAAAGCCAATACATGGTTGACCATGACCTTAGCGGAGGGACGAAATCGTCAAATCAAACGGATGTGGTTCAGTGTTGGTCATGACGTCTTAAGAATTGTTCGAACTGAATTTGCCGGCATTGAGTTAAGCAATCTCAAACCCGGCCAGTTTCGAAAATTGTCCACTTATGAAATTGCAAAGATTCGTCAATGAGTGAAGTATTAGGGCCCGTTCATCTCGTCAAGGAAACGTACCGTAAGCAGTTAATTAGGCTTTCGCAGTTTGAAACCGATCCAAAAAATCTAATATTACCCATGCAAGCTTCACGCATGATCAAGTTAAGTCAAACCCTTTCTCGTCCAATTGGCGTTGTTTTAGATCGAAGTGGCCACACACAGTCTGTGGTTTTGGGTCAGGCCAGTCAAATTAGATTTCCTCAATTGGATCGTTTCAGATCAAGCTTGATGCGCCTATCTGGCTATCGTTTTGTTTATACGCAATTGGGCACCCCTCGCATCAGCCAAGACAACATCAACGACCTCTTGGTTTTTCGTTTGGATGCACTGGCACAATTGTATCTTGACGAGCAGCAAATCAAAGTGTCACTGGCACATTTAAGCCGTGACCCAAGTCAAACCCAAGGCGTTGAATTTTTGAAACTCGATTTTCACAACATTCATTTCAATGTTCACGACTGGATTTTGGATCTGGAAAACACCATTTCACAAAAGACAAGTTACGTGCATGATCTGCACGCAAGCAATTTGGCCATCGTGTGCGCGTTGAAACTTAAAAATCATTCGCACATCCATGACGACATTGAAGAGCTCAAATCGCTTTGCAACACGGCTGGACTTAAGGTTGTCGGTGAAGTGATACAAAGCAAAGGAAAACCTGAAGTAAAATATTTAATGGGACAAGGCAAGATCACTCAAATTGCCTCGTTGGCTTTGCAGCGTGAAGCCGATTACATTGTATTTTTGCAAAACTTAAGCCCAGGGCAAGCGCTGAACATTTCCAAGCTTTCCAATTTAAAAGTGATTGATCGCACACAATTGATTTTGGATATATTCGCCAAGCGTGCAAAAAGTTTTGATGGAAAATTACAAGTTGAATTGGCCCAGTTAAAATACAATTTGCCACGCTTGAAAGAAAAAGAATCATCGCTTTCACGATTGACGGGTGGCATCGGCGGGCGTGGACCTGGTGAAACAACGCTTGAAATTCATCAACGTCGTGCTAGAGATAAAATCAACAAGCTTGAAAAGCAAATCAAGCAATTGGAACAAAAACGGCACAACAAAAGGCAACTTCGTTCGCGTCGAAACATTCCCGTGGTGTCCATTGTGGGTTACACCAACGCAGGTAAAAGCACATTGTTAAACACCCTCACACATGCAGACGCTTTGGCTGAAAATAAACTTTTTGCAACCTTGGATCCCTTTTCAAAATTACTTCGCGAACCACGCCAGCAAGAAATCATATTAACCGATACGGTGGGTTTCATTCAAAACTTACCGCCTGATTTGATTCAATCATTCAAGGCCACATTGGAAGAAATATCCATGGCTGATTTATTGCTTCATGTGGTGGACGCAAGTCACCCACGTTTTGATTTTCACATTCATACTGTGAATCAAATTTTAAAAGATTTAAACTGTGATCACATTGAAAAATTACTGGTTTTTAACAAAGTGGATTTAATGGATTTTCAAAAGGCAAAAAATCTGTGTGAGACATATAGCGCCATTGGCATCAGCGCCATAGACAAAACCAGCTGCCAAAGTTTACTTAGTCAAATGTTTAATAAGCTTATAAGCAAGGCTTCAGTTCACGCACTGAAAACAAAGTAAGATGCTTTGTTTTTTTGTTTCCAATTGCCAAGCTTATCACGTAACATATTGATATTATTTAAATATTATTAGACAGACCTCCATTTATTATTCGTTTTTTAATATTGCTGTCTTGAGTCATATTTGCTATAGATCATTTTGGGGAAATAATGAGATCTTTCGTTTCGATGGTTTTGCTTTTATCTTTGTACGCCAATCAGTATGCATGGGCGCAAAAGACTCATGTTTCATCTTCAAAACCCTCGTCGGTCTGCCAAAGTTTGCCCTTTAACCTCGAAGCCTTTGTTCAAGAAAGCACATTTGTTGATGTCTCAAACAAAGGGGCCTTACGTGTATCCAAAGAACTCAATGCCACTTTGCAAATAAAAAATGGCCAAGTCTCTTTCTTTGTAGAAAAAAGCCCAGATTGCTTTGTTGAAGTCATTGTTTATCAAAGCATGAACGATCAAATACTCAACGGTTTTAAAAAGCAGCTTTCGCATTTGTTTCAAAAAGAAAATGCCTTTGAAACTTTGCTTCAAGCCATGATGGCAGCTGGGCTTGGTGTGGCCTGTGCCTCATTGATGCTAACGCCATTGGCCACCGTCATGGCCATTGTCTTTGTTGTTTATCTATCCTCGTATGCCTTTGATTTGGCCAAATGTTTTCAAACAAGAAAGTGTGAATACATTGGTAAACGCTTGGCCAACGATCTTGTTTTTTCAATATCTGGCTTAACGGGCGCTATGCTGGCCAGCAAAACGGGCTTGGCCCAGATTTTGGCGTCTAAGCTTCTTTCATTTGTTCCAAGTCTTAAAAACATATCCTTACCGCCTTGGCTCTATCACAAGACAGTTTTCATGACAGAAAGGGGAGTGGATCCAAAACTTGCACCATCTTTAAAAACACCGCCTGAGCTTTTAAACCTCGATCCACGAAATGGTGGAAGTTTATTGTCAAGTTGGCTCAATGACGACGTTTACACAAACGGCCCATCTGTTTTGACCAAAGCCCCGCCTAAACCTTTGGTTCCTTCATTGGGTCAGACAAATGTACAAAAAGCAACATACAATGCACAGCCTTGGACTTCATACACCCATCCACAACTCTCAAATCCAATGGCCACCTCCGTGGCACTCACACTGACTCAAACCCATCAACAAACAATTGATTTACCAATACAAATTAAAAATGATTTTAATCTTAGTCATGAAAATAATTTTAAACCTTCGGTACAAGCACAAAATTTAAATAAAGAGAAATGCCTAAAAAAACTTCAAACAAAGCAGCTCATACCCCTTGAATGTTTTTTTCTCATTGGTAAAGAAATTCAGGATGTTTTAAAAAATGAAAAGTTAAGTGAAGAAGATAAAAAATATTATTTTGCACAAAAGGCCGTATATGCCCTAACCGTTCAAACACCATTTGACATCCAGCCCAGTCAAAATTTTATTGAATTTTGGAAAGAAATACACCAACTTGAAAATAAATTTTGGTTTAATTTAATGAAACTTAAAAATATTGCCAACAATAATAACGTTTTGATTGCCAGTGGAAATAGTTTTCTTGTTGTGTATTATGATCAAGAAAAAAAATATGTTCTAAAAATAGGCTTGGGAGAATTTGGTTTACTTGATTTTCAAAAAATGTTTAGTGCATTTAAAATATTAGAAAAAAATGGATATCAAACAAGTCAACCTATTGGTAAAATACACAGTTCTATAAATAATCTAAATCAAACATATCATGCCGTATTATTTAAGTACCTCAATCATAAAAATAACCTCTTTAACATTTACGACAAGATTAACACCGATGGAAGTCAATTTAAATATTTTATAGATAATCTTCATGATTATTATTTGAGTATTAAAAATATTTTATCGTCGAATCAAATTAACATTGATAGATACAATCCAGAAAATTTTTATTTTACTGGACATATTCGTGAACTTAATGCATCGATATTAAGTAATAAGAAAAGCGAAATTCAAAAATATTTAAAAAGTAATATCTTAATCAATGATGTTGTTTATCCTTCGAAATTAGAATTAAATTCGTCAGACTCATTTAGACCAAATCGGTGGATTGAGTATATTGATGAACATTCAATTTATTTTAAAAATAAAGAGGGCGATGGTGTTTTTGATTTAGCAAACAACATGAAAGAACTGTACGTTTATAATGACCTGATTCGGTCCGATGATCATTTTGGATCAATTCAATACCATTACAACAATATAAACCAATCGCTTGACATCAATAGTTTCTACATCGAGAAATTTGCACAAAACAATGGGCTTGGTACATTAATTCTTAAAAAAATAATTGACCAGATTACGAAATCAACAAAACAAGATATAAAAACCATTTCATGGATAAGCCCAAGTGATAAGGTTCATCAACAATTTGAAGTGTTTCTTTTGGAGAAAATCAATTGCACATCTGACACACCAAAAAAACAATGTTTTGAGAAGTTTAAAATGTTAGCTATTGAACAACAAAATGAAGTTGTTATCAATGCAATTACACACACCAGCGCTTTTAAAATTTTTAAAAATCTTGGTTACACAGTCATCCGATACCATGGCCCTAAACTTTTCACAGAAGAAGACAAATGGAAATATCCTTCTATCGGCCTCAATTGGTTCAGTGCCTCAAAAAAATAACTTTAATAATATGCGATTTCGTGGGCGTCATAGCCATGTTCAAGAAGCTCTGCAAGAATCTTATCCAAGTGATCTTTGCCTCGAACTTCCAATCTCAATTCAACATCGGTTTCAAAAAATGGAATGTTTTGTGAAGCACGCTCTTGATAAATTTGAACCACACTGGCGCCCATGTTTGCAAGCTCTGTCGCCAATTTACCAAGACCACCGGGTCGATCTGAAATCATCACACGTATGCGAACAAGTCGGCCTTGCTTGACCATTCCCCGCTTGATGATGCGAGTGAGCATGGGCATGTCCACATTTCCACCTGACACAATCAAAGCAACGTTTTTATTTTCAACATCAAACTGATTGCTCAATAACGCTGCCAAAGCTGCTGCACCTGCACCTTCGGTTAAAATTTTATTCTTTTCCAATAATTCCATCATGGCCAGGGCCATTTGCGTGTCGGTGACGCTGACCATGTCGTCCATGTATTTTTTTAATACTGGCAGTGTGTGCTCGCCCAGGGTTTTAATCGCAATGCCATCGCCGATCGTGGGTTTAAAATGTTCTTCTTTGGCAAGTTCTTCACCCTTGAACGCACGTTGAACCATGTTGCAAGCCAAAGCTTGAACACCAATGATTTTGCAGTTTGGATTTTGCTCTTTGATCGCCACACACAACCCACTGGCCAAGCCGCCACCTCCAACCGGCACAAAAACATAATCAAGATTTTTTTCATAGTCCATCAACTCAAGCCCACAAGTTCCTTGCCCGGCCATGACCCATGGATCATCAAAGGCATGCACAAAAGGTAAATTGTTTT
This sequence comes from Bdellovibrionota bacterium, assembly GCA_041918415.1. Taxonomy (GTDB): domain Bacteria; phylum Bdellovibrionota_G; class JALEGL01; order JALEGL01; family JALEGL01; genus JAYRVV01. The sequence continues at coordinate 10,093 of JAYRVV010000029.1, forward strand.
TGCTTGCAAATCTAAGTCCCGCATCTAAAGCCTTTGAAAAATTTTCTCCTTCAAGCAAAACCCTTGCACCCCATTTTTGTGTGGCCAAAATTTTGGATGTGGGTGTGATCGAAGGCATGAACATGTGCACTTTTATACCCATTTTTTTGGCATGAAAACTCACGGCTTGCGAATGGTTGCCCGCTGAGCTTGCAACAACTTGTTCACACTTGTTGTCTTGTGTCAATTGGGACAATTTGTTGATTGCGCCTCGCTCCTTAAACGACCCTGTGGTGTGCATGTTTTCCAATTTTAAGAGAATCGATCTGGCCTTAAATGTATCGTTGACATACCGAACCACTGGAGAGGGGTTTAAATGTTTTTCGATCCTTAACCTTGCTTGCAAAATATCTTTTAATTCAATCATTGATTATATTTAATCATAAGTTGTAGCAATAATCATGGTATACTTTTTTATGTTTTAATCTAGAAAGAGGGGCGATCATAAGCATGAGTGAAAAAATTCTTGGCATTGATCTTGGCACATCCACTTCTTGTGTGGCCACCGTTGTTGATGGCGAACCCTTTGTCATACCCGATAAAAATGGTTTTTACATTCAACCCTCGATCGTCAATTTCCAAGAAGACGGACGGATTTTGGTGGGCATGGAGGCTAAGCCCTACGTTGTCAGTGAAGCTGAAAACACGGTTTCATCAGCCAAACGCCTCATTGGGCGAAAATATTTTTCTTCTGAAGTTAAAAAGGCACAGGCGCTCATGCCCTACAAAATTGTGGAGGGTGAAAACCAATCTGTGCTGATTGAAGTGCTTGGAAAAACTTATTCATTGCAAGAAATTTCTGCGATGATTTTAAGAAAGATGAAATCCATTGCAGAAGAGTATTTTAAAGAAAGCATCAACAAGGCCGTCATCACTGTGCCGGCTTACTTTAATGACAATCAACGTGCTGCCACCAAAGACGCTGGAAAAATTGCCGGCCTTGATGTTTTAAGAATCATCAACGAGCCCACGGCTGCTGCACTAACCTATGGTTTTGGAAAAAATGCCAAGCAAAGGGTTGCGCTTTATGATTTGGGTGGCGGAACATTTGACGTTTCGATTTTGGAATTGGGCGATGGGGTCTTTGAAGTTGTTTCCACAGCCGGTGACACTTATTTGGGTGGAGATGATTTTGAAGAACGAATCATTCATTGGATATGCCAAAAGTTTCAGGACTCACACAAAGTTGATTTAAAATCCGATCGACATGCGCTTGCACAGCTCAAGGAAGCTGCCGAAAAAGCAAAAATTGAACTGTCACAAAAAGATTCAGCTCATATTTTTATACCTGCCATCACAGCGCAAGTTTCTGGATTTGTCGATGTGGATTTAACTTTGAGCAGACAAGAATACAGCTCAATCATTATTGATTTGATTCAAAAAACATTTCAAGTTTGCGATGAAGCCATGCAAATGGCAAGATTCTCTCCCAGCGATATTAACGGTGTGATTCTTGTAGGCGGACCAACGCGCACCCCAATTGTCCGCGAATCGGTAAAAAATTATTTTCATCAAGAACCCAAAGATGGCATCAATCCTGAACAGGTGGTGGCCATGGGGGCTGCAATTCAAGCCTCCGCTCTAACAAATGAAAACACGGACGTGGTATTGATTGATCTCACACCACTTTCCCTGGGCATTGGGATCAGAGGTGGTTTGGTGGATCGGATAGTTGACATCAACACACCCGTGCCCGTTGATCACACTAAAATTTTTAGCACTTCGGTTGATCACCAAACATCGGTGCAAATCAAGGTGTATCAAGGTGAAAGTAAAAAAGCGCAGGAAAACGAATTTTTGGGAGAGTTTACGTTGTCCGGATTGCGTGCGGCTCCTGCCGGTGAAGTGAGTGTGTCGGTTCGTTTTGAAATTGACACAAATGGAATCTTAAACGTCAGCGCCAAAGATGTGGAAACGGGCAAAGAGCAAAGCGTAAGACTACAGGCTTGCGGACGATTAAGCGACAAGCAAATCGAAAGTTTGTCATCTTCCACTGATCAGGTTGTTTAGTGACCATTGATTTTGAAAATTCGTTTAAACTTGCATCGGTTTTTCTTGGTGATGTTATTTTTCATCTAAAACATTTTAATGGCGACGGGGTTTTAACATTTAAGCAAAAAAATATTTTAAGAAGTTTAAGTGTCAGCCAATCAAAATTTTGCCACGTCAACACAAACGCAAAAAATGAACTTGTTGGTGCATTTTTATTAAAACTAAATGAAATCAAAGAAGATGATTTTAACGCTTATTTTGAAAAAATTAAAACTAATAACAACGTCGATCACTGGACACTGATTGGACTACTTACAAAGAAAAACTTTGACAACAATGTAAAATTAAAAACACAATACTTATCATTTATACTTTTAAACATGCTCACTTCAAATGAAGCAGAATTAACGTTTGCCAAGCAAACCATTGGCATCAAATCAATGATGATCGATTTCGATGCTTGCGTAGATGATTTTGTGCACCGATTAAGCGTTCAGCAATGTATGGCGCTGTGTCCAAACCTCAATCAAGAGCCCGTTTTGTTGGTTGACCCTAATGTAAAAAAAAATAAAATGAACTTGCCCATCACATCTGATGAAAGAGGATTGCTCACGGTCATTGAAAACAACCCTACTTTAAATGAAATATTTTCATCCAGTTTTTTGGAGAAAGATTTAATTCATCAAACCATTGTGATTTTTTGGTTGAAACGATTGATTGTCATTAAATCCAAGTACGATTTTGAAAAAGAAGATTTATTAAAAAAACTAAGCAAAGAAAACCTCGAATGCAGAAATCACGTGTTTGATGTTATCAATCATCAAAATGAAAAAACTTACTACGAGTATTTTAAAATTGTCGAAACCACACCTCCCAACATCATCGGATCCGTCACGCAAAAAATAGTCGAGCTTTACGCGTCACCAGCTGTAGATCAACTTTTTTTAACGCAGGAGAAAAACATTCTTTCAACGTTTTTAAACATTTTAAAGACTGCAAGAGACGTGTTGTTGGATCCAAGCAAGCGTATGACCTATCACCAACAGCTTGCAAAGGGACAAAAAGGACCGCTTGTTTTACAAGATGTAAAACAACAAGGGCCATCGCTGGATCATGCCATGCTCAACCTCATGCCAAAAGAAAAAAAGGACGTATTGATTAAGATGATCCAAGCAAACCCTTTGGACGAAACCATTTGGGAGCATTTGATCAATATCGATTCAAAGCAGGCTTTTGAAATCATCCTAAACGCTTTAATGAATCATGTTCAGTCCATGAATTTATATGATTTTTTGGGAGTTTCACCAAGCAGCATAGATGCGCAAATACATCAGGGCTATCGAAAGCGATCAAAGTATTTTCACCCTGATCGTCAATTTAAGTCAAAGCCAGACATTAAAAACATGTGCAATGAGTTTTATAAAAAAATCGTTCACGCCTACAGCGTTTTAAAAGACCCACAAAAAAGAAAAATTTTTGATCAATCATTGTTTGGTGATCATCAGGCAAAGAAAGCCGTCAAGGTGGCCAGTTCAAATCAGGTCAAAATGCTAATCAAACATGCAAGATCGGCAATGGGTCAGGGACAAAAGGAGTCAGCCAAAAAAACACTTCTTTTAGCACAGCGCATTGAACCTGGCGTTCAAGAAATAGAAAATCTTCTTGAGCAGCTGTCTTAATCTTTACTTGCTAACTTAAGCTGTGTTTTAATGTCCGGACCATGAAGAAATTGATTTTTGTTTTATTTCCCTTTTGTTTAAACGCAAACCATGATCTTGGACAAGGACGTCCAGGCGATTATTTGCATGTTCATCATGCGCCGGACCCGGTCAATGTCAGAACGGGTAATTTTTATTTACCCATGCAAGATTATTTTCAACCTTGCTTTGCTTATCCCATTGAATGGGTCCGCTCTTACAACAGCTTTTCATTTGAAGATGGAGCTTTTGGTCCTGGATGGACTCAAAATCATAACGTCAAGGTCGTATTCGATCAAAGTCAGGGAGTTCAAATCATCGAGTCGGACGGCTTTGTCACTCAATATGACACAGAAGTTTTATCACAAGATGAAAAAAACAAAATCATCGAAAACATTTTAAGCGAAAAAACAAAACGCGATAAAGTTAAGCTTGATGATGATTTTAAAATCAATCTTAAAACAGACTTGGCGTTTTTTAAAAAAATGAGAAAGAAATACCTGGGATATGAACCACTCAAGGGTGCAAACACAAAATACGTATCCAGCATTCGCGGTCAATCCACTTTGGAAGAAACAAAAACAGGCTTTTTAAGAACATATCCAAATGGAAAAAATGAAGTATTTGATCGAAATGGAAGACTGATTAAACTTCATGACCAACATGGCAATCACATGTCGCTGATCTACAAAAACGATCAATTAAGCCAGATCAATGATTCCTGTGACCAATCTTTGTTTTTTGTTTATGAAAAAAATCGAATCAAAAGCGTTAGGGATAATTATTCAAGACAAATCGATTATACTTACGATCAAAAGGGTCGACTTATTTCAGTCAAAACACTTTCAAAAGAAAAAATCAACTTTGAATACGACAACAAAAACTTTTTAAATAAGATTGATCTTGGAAATGGACAAATCATAAGTTTAAATTATGATCCAAAATCATCGAAAATACTAAGTCAAATCGGCCCAAAATCCAAAGTCACTGATTACAACTATCAAACCGGACTTGGTTACACAAAAACTCAAGTTAAAGACAATGAAGGTGAAAACTTAACCTACGAATACATCGACGCTCAAAATCAAATCGTTGTCACCGATCGAAACAAGAACAAGACCATCACCACGTTATCTTCCTGTTGTTCAAAACCGATTTCGGTTGTGGATGAAAAGGGAGTTGGCGATCGATTTGAATATGATTCACAATCCAGGTTAATCAAAAAAACGCTGGCCAATGGGCAAACCATCACCATCACTTATGATGAGTTAAGCAGCCTGCCAAACAAAGTTCATAACCATGATGGGACATACACAACCTACAATTATGATTCGTTGTTTAATTTAAAGTTTGCAAAACAATCCAGCGGTCCGTTCGCTTCATTGACCTATGAAAGTCATGGAAAAATTCAAACCATCACCAATCATCAAGACCAAAAAATCATGTTTCAATATGATCGTTTTGGTCAACCCGTCAGCCTTTCAAGATTTGAGAAAAACAAATTGTTAAGCAAGATGACCATCGAAAGAGATCTGCTGGGCAACATCGTTAAAAAAACATACACGCCAAATGATCCAAAAACCGAAATCGAAATTCAAACAAGTCTTGAAGGCATGTTGTCATTGTTTGAACCGGCTGGCATTGATTTTGGCTTGTGATGGCACACCTCATCATTGACGGATATAATTTATTAGCGGCAGCGCATATATCCACCAGAGAAAAACTGATCTCATTGCTCACAACATACAAGAAAAATACGGGCCACAACATATTGATTGTGTTTGATGGAACTCACAAAGGAACTGTGTTTGGTTCTAAAGATCGAGTTGCGGGCATTGACATTGAATACAGCCCATTGAACGAGACGGCTGATGACGTCATCATTGGAAAGTTAAATCGGCTCAGTCACGCCTCAAGTCTGATTGTTGTCAGCAGTGATTTGAAGATCATCAAGGCGGCTCATTCAAAGCACGCAAGCGCCATACAAAGTGAAGCGTTTGTAAAAAAACTTCTTAAAAATCCAAAGGTTGATCAACCTTTTGAAAAAGATGATTCCATTTATCAGTCCAAGCCAAAAAAGGGCCCGGCCAGAAAACTTTCTAAAAAGCAAAAGGCATTAAAAAGAAAATTGGGACATTTATAAAATAAAAAAGCCGATTTTTTAAATCGGCTTTTTTTGATGAAAGTAGGGATTGATCAGTTCATGCAAGCGGCCACTTCAATTTTTGTACAGATGTTTTTGCATGCATCGTATTCATATCCTGTAGCACACTGAGTACCTTCCTCAATGGTTCTTAAACCGGCTTGAATGGCCATTTTTGAGTTGGTGATCACATTCAAATCACTGATGGAAGCAGCCGATTGAATTTGACTGAGTGAATTTTCATACAATTCATAAGCAAAGGCATAAACACTTTCTCTGTTCATGAACTTAAACGCAATGTGTGTTTTTCCTGATGGCACATTGATTTGAAGTATCTGCCAGTTTTGAAATGATTCGAAAATAGATGGTGCAACCCAACCTGATTTGTACACTTCCAAACCGGACACGCTCATGGCCACTGCATTGTCGGCCGCGATACCCATGAAATAATCTTTGTTGCCAGAGCTTTGATTGTCAATGCAAAATCCAACAGTGTAAGTTTTACCATACACATGATCGGCTTCATTCGCAAAAACCATTCCGATATCATTAAGTCTGTTTTGATTCCAAGGCATCATCGTGCTTTGATAGACTGTTGGAACATTGTTGCCCAGGCTGTCTTTGAATACACCGGTAAAATCAATTGGATAGTTTTTTGTTAATTTGGACTCGGTTAATTTCATACCTGTGCTTTGATAGATATATCCACCGACTTTTAAAGCCATGAGTTTTCCTTGACCATTGACTGGGCTTTCTTGAATGACTTTTTTACATTTATTCAAAGCCACATCAAAAAGATAACCGCTGGGGCATTGACAGCCCGTAGGGCCGGGTGTTGGCACAACCGTTGGAATCACTGTAGGTGTCACTGTTGGGACAAGTGTTGGAACTGGGGCAGGTGTATAAGAAATTTGTGGCTCGTCAATGACGGGAGCAGGTTCAATGGGTAGGGGCGAAGCCAGATCAGAACCAAGTCTGGTAAAATCCGAGCTACCTGCACACGAAGCCAGCAAAGCTGCCATGATCATCAATAAAACTGATTTTTTCATTTGTCCTCCAATTTTCATGAATATATGTCTTGCAAAGATGGGGCCATGCTTTTGCTTGCCAAGCACCTCATATTACAGAGTATTTTATTTTGGTGAGTCAAATGTGAA
>JAYRVV010000030.1:0-2470 GCA_041918415.1 Bdellovibrionota bacterium
AATATGATTTTTTTTCATTGAGTGTTTTGGCCTTAAATTCCTTGGAGGTCATGATTTGCCCAAGCTTTGAAGCGATTTTTCGGTCACCAATTTTGGCAAGGCTGCTTAGGGCAAGTAAGCGAACATCTTTCTCATTGTCTTGAAGTAGACTCAACAACGCATCCATCGAAGCGTTTGATGGGAAATACTTTAATGTGACGATGGCTTCTTTTTTGATGTTGATGTCTGTGTGCTTGAGCAATTTAATCAGTTCGCTTTGACTGCTGGGATGTTTCAAGAGGGTTAAAATGTATAAACACGATCGAATGGTGCCAAGGTCATTCGTTTGCATCAATGAAGTGAAAACACCGATGTCACCCTTGTGAAGTCTTGCGATACCCCTTAAAACGGCTTTTTGTTTGTTAAGGTCAGCAATGGTGAACGCTTTTTTAAGCAGATGTGAAAGCAGCATGGGGTCCATCAGACTCACGATGTTTTCAATGATTTCAAACGAAAGATGCGGGCTGGTGGCCATTGACAGTAAAAACAAATCAACCCTTTGCGTGCTCCAAACGGTGGATAAAATCAAACCCGTGTCATGAAGAGGGACTTGTTTTAAACTTGAACGAGTGGGGAAAGTGTGAAGTTGTTCGGCAATTTTTTGTGCCACGGTTAAATCACCGTTTTGAAAGCAAGCATCAAGTGCTTGCCCCATATAGCCCAGATAGGTTTTAAATTCTTCTTCGTCGTTTTCTTCTTGCAACACACACAGCACCATGTCGGCAAAATCAATGATGAGTCTTGCGTTTTTGTCGCAAGCGTTTAGATCATTTTGAATGCAGTCCAGTTCGGTTTGGTTTAATGAAATTTTGTTTTCGAAAAGTTTGCCCATGCTTTGTGGGGTGACGGTGATGTTAAATTCCTGGTAAACATTGATGTCATTTGATTGATCTGTTGACTGGGATTTGTGTGTGTCTAAAAAACCCTTCATTTTTTCTTCATATTCAGACTGACTTTCTAAGTCGATGTCTTGGCTGTCCACCAAGGTGTCTGCGATGGTGTAACTGATGTGCTTAAATTCGTTTTCCCACAGTTGTCCGTAAGTGTCGTCATCTATTTTTTGCTGACCCTGACCCAACAAAGTGACAAAAAGATTCAATTCAGTTTCACCCAAACCTTTGTTTAACGTGATGGATCGAATGCCGTCGTTAAAAAGTTTGAAAGCAAAACTCTCTTGTGGATTGTCATTGCTGTAGACTTTGTTGCTTTGAAACGTGATTTCTTTTGGGTTGATTAAAACCGTGACGCTGGGGCTTTTTTGAAACAAGTCGCTGATCTGTGTGAACAGTTGAATTTGATGCTTGGTTAAAATGGGGTTGTTTAAACTGTACAATTTTGAGAGCTTGATGTTTTTATCCAAATGGACAAAAAAAGATTCAACGTTTTGGATAAGCTCGTCTTGTTGATCGTTGTCTAAATTGCTTTTCAAACTCACAACTGGATCATATCAGATTTTTAAAGTATAACTCTAGGTCTTCATACATTGAAAGCAAACATGCAATTAAACAGTCGTAAAATCATATATTACATTTTATTTCCCTTGGTGGTTTTCTTGATGTGTATTGGCGCCTATCAAATCGGCTTTCAAAGAGGGCTAAGTCAGCGTGAGCAATTGGCGAGTGTTCCAGAGTCCCAATTGGCGCTTCAAGAGGTTTTGATGCCAAAAACCCTATCGTTTTACGATAACCTTAATGCGAAAAACATCCCAACGGTCAGTGAAAGTGAAGCTCAAGAGCCTACAAAACAAAAAGAGCAAGAGGGCAGTTCAATCCAGATGAGCGCTTTTAAGGAAATGGGTAAAGCTGAAGAACTCATGGATCAGCTAAAAAACAAAGGATTCAGAGTTTTTTTAATTTCGGATGAGGGGCCAAATCCATGGCACAGGGTGTTTGTGGGCCCATTTTCAAGCAAAGAAGAAGCTTTGGATAAAATGGAAAACCTAAAATCAAAGGGTTTTTCAAGTGGCTTTGTGGTTTCAAAGAAAAAGCAGTAACAGCCATGATGGAGTTAAAAATTTTTGGATATGAGCCTGTATTGGAAGCCTTAAAATCACCTAAGGTAAAACTTAATAAAATTTATTTAACCAATCGTAATAACAAAGAAATTGAACAATTAATTGCAAACATAAAACCCAAGCTTTCGATCGAACTTGTAACCCTAAACACCTTGAATAAAGAATTTGCAGGCTTTACGCATCAGGGTTTTGCGCTAAGCCTTCATTTATCCAATCTTCATGATGACGTTGATGGTTTTAGACCATCGAATAAGGGCCAAGATACGGTGTTGATTTTAGATCATATTCAAGACCCACAAAATTTTGGGGCAATTTTAAGAAGCGCCTGTTTTTTTGGTGTCAGCAAGATTGTGTTTCCTAAAGACAGGGCTTGCCCCATAACGGCTCAGGTTGCCAAAGCTTCAAGTGGTGCGTTGT